>NZ_FR883014.1:0-6702 GCF_000435115.1 Bacteroides sp. CAG:633
CATGCTAAGAGCTGCACCAATAGCACCACCCGCATCGGCATAGCGGTCTTTTTCATACATATACTTCGCATAAATCTTCATATTCAGATGGTTGTCGAAGAACGAGGGAGACAAGTTCAAACCTACGTTGGCACGACGCATCCATGAAGTTTCTACGATACCGTCAGAAGAATTATAACCCAAGCTCAAACGGTAAGGAATATTCTTCACACCACCCGATACCGATACATTATGACTATGCGAAATAGCTGTGCGGAAGATTTCATCCTGCCAGTCGGTATTGGCATTTCCCATACCAACTTCGCCAGCCTTGTCACCCCACAACTGTCCGACAAGATTACGGAATTCATTGGCATCCAGCACATCGTATTTCTTCTGAATCATAGAAACCGTCATATCACCGTTGTATGATACAGAAGGAGCTGCACCGCTCTTACCCTTCTTCGTGGTAATGATGATGACACCATTCGAAGCACGGCTACCGTAAATAGCTGTTGCAGAAGCATCTTTCAATACGGTAAAGCTTTCGATATCATTCGGGTTGATCATAGCCAACGGGTTACTCATACCGGTCGGCGTATTGTTATCGATAGTCAAACCATCGATTACAATCAACGGGTCGTTGGAGGCATTCAATGAAGAACCACCACGTACACGAATCTGGGCACCGGCACCAGGAGTACCGCCCGAAGTAATTACATCTACACCCGGAACTTTACCGACCAACATATCCTGAGCATTATTCGTAATACCCTTGCTCAGTTCATCGGGCTTAATGGCTGTTACTGATCCGGTCAAGTCATCTTTCTTTGTACGACCGTATCCCACAACAACCACTTCACTCAACAATTCGGCATCGTCCTGCAACGTTACAACCACCGACGGAGCAGCAGCAACTTCTTGTGTCGTATAACCAATGAAAGACACCACCAACGTGGCTCCTTGAGGAACGGTCAATGTAAAGTTACCATCCATATCGGTAATCGTACCATTGGACGTATTTCCTTTTTCAACAACATTAGCGCCTATCACACCACCTAGAGCATCTTTCACATGCCCCTTCACGGTAACATTCTGTGCATAAACGCCTACAGACAAGAACAACCCTAACAATAAGGGAAGAATCATTTGATAGATTCTAAGATTAACTTGCTTCATGCATCTAAAAAAATTAAAGTTAACAATATTAATTATTACTATTCTTTCAACTAAAAACTGTCATGCACCGTTTACATAGCACTCCTGACTATAAGGCACAAAATGACAGAGGCAAATATATAGGTTATCGGATTATGTAAAGATACAGGAAGAGTTAAATGTCGAAATTGAAACATGCAAACGATTGCACCAGACGTGCAATACCTCTCACTGTATATGAAGTTACCAGCTTTTCAACCTCTTTTACAACACAGTCGAACAATGCTTGTACTGCTCGCGAGAGACACTTGCATTGCTCACGAGCCACACTTGCACCGCTCGTGAGCCACACTTGTGTTGCTCAACTGCATTGTTTGCTACATTGCCTGACAACGATTGTTACACCTCCTGACATTGATTGCCATTCCTTCCAGCATTAATACCTATTTCCTCCGACCAATGTAGATGTTTACACTCGTAAAGTATCACTTCAGAGATATAAAGTAGTACTTTAAAACAACCATAACAGACATCCGACAAGACAGTCAGAATGCGTACATACCCACAAAAGTTCTGAAACGTAGTTTTTTGCTTTCACGCTTTCACCGGTCCCCTACAGTCTGATTAACAAACAATTGCGGTGAAACATGAGGTTTCACCGCAATTTCAAAAAACAGGATTACGACTGTGTCTGATCAGTCTTTCCAGAATAGTCCTTTCACCGTAAACAACTTGTATTTAACCACTTACGGTGAAACCTCACCGATTATAGGTCTTTCTTCCGGCGTTTCACTTCACTTCCAGCGTCAGCTTTCCTGCCTTCACCCCTTTGGCTTTGGCCTCGAACACCAGATTGCCCGACTCAGCTCCACTTTGTACAATAGCTGTCAGCTGACCACTGAAAGCATGCATACGGGGCAGATGGAAAAGATCGAGGCAGGTTGCATCGCCATTGGCGGCAGCACGGAAACTTCCCGCCCCTTTCACTGTGAAAGAAACCAGACGGTCGTCGGCCGGACAAAGATTGCCATCCTTGTCTACCACCCGAACCGTTATATAAGCCAGGTCTTTGCCATCGGCCGAAAGCGCCGTACGATCGGCCACCACTTCCAGGTGATGAGGTTTGCCCGCTGTACGTACAGTCTTTTCTTCCACCTTCTTGCCACTGTTATCGTAAGCCACCACTTTCAGTTCGCCCGGCTCGTAAGGCACGTCGGTCCACATCAGCCGATAACGGCGCTGCAACCACAACGAATCCTTTCCCTGCAAGGCACGAGCCTCATCAGCTGTCAGTTTTCGCTGCTTGCCATAGCTTTTACCGTTTACAAAGAGTTCAGCCTCGGGATAATTGGTGTAAACAAAGACCGGTGTATTCTCTCCTTCACGTCCAGGCCACGTCCAATGAGGCAGCACGTGCAGCGTATTGTCCCGCTTGTTCCAGATGCTGCGATACAGGTAGTAACGGTCTTTAGGCAGACTGGCCAGGTCGATGATACCAAATACCGAGCTGTGGCTGGGCCAAGCATCAGTATCGTAAGGCGAGGGTTCGCCCAAGTAGTCGAAACCCGTCCATACAAACTGCCCCAGCGTCCAGTCGTAATCGTCAGCCAAAGCAAAATCCTCATCGGGCACGTTCGACCATGAACAAGCTTCCAGGTCGTAACCCGACGACTGATGGTCGTCGTACATAGCCTGTTTCTTCAGTTCAGCCGGGAATTTATAGACTCCACGCGAGCTGACAGTCGATGCCGTTTCAGAGCCCAGCACCAGATTCTGCGGCAGTTTCTCGTAAGACTCCACATAGCGGTGAGTGCGATAATTCAGTCCCGGCACATCGAGCATGGCCGCGAAGCCATTGGCCAGCACGCACGACACCTGATCCATACCACACGTCACAGGGCGTGTCGGATCCTCGCGATGACAAATGTCTTGCAAGAACGAAGCTACCTTGTAACCTTCAGGACTGCATTGCGTAGGCACTTCGTTTCCGATGCTCCACATCACCACGCTGGGATGGTTGCGATACTGGCGAAGCATGTTTACCATATCCTTCTCGGCCCACTCCTTGAAGAAGCGGTGATAGCCGTTTTCGCATTTGGCAATGTCCCACTCGTCGAAAGGTTCCACCATCATCATAAAGCCCATCTCATCGCAAAGTTCAACCAGCTCCGGCGCAGGCATGTTGTGCGACGTACGGATGGCATCACATCCCATATCTTTCAACAGTGTCAGTTGACGGCGAAGAGCCGCTACATTGATTGCGGCTCCCAACGGGCCAAGGTCGTGATGATTGCATACCCCCTGGAACTTACGATGCTGGCCGTTCAGGAAGAAACCTTTGTCGGCCACCAACTCAATGCTGCGGATACCGAAACGGGTAGTATACTCGTCGGTCTGCTGCCCATCTACATAAATCTTCGAAACAGCCTTATATAAATAAGGTGTTTCGGGACTCCACAACCGGGGAGCATCGACCAAGAAATTCTGTTCGAAAGGCTGACCGTGGTTAATTTTCATCGTATTGTCTTTCGAAGCCACCACTTCACCTTCCGGAGAAAGAATCTGGGTCAAGATACGAACATCCTTCGTCCCGGCCCCTTCAACAGTTGTCTTCAGACAAACTGAAGCATATTCGGCAGAAACGTGCGGTGTTGTCAGTTGCGTTCCCCATACCGGTACATGCACATCCTCCGTCGCCACCACACGTACATTTCGGTAGATTCCGGCTCCCGGATACCAGCGAGACGACTGCGGACGGTTTTCAAGGCGGACAGCCAGTAGGTTCTTTGCTCCCTCTTTATTTAAATAAGGTGTAACGTCGCAATGAAACGAGTTATAACCGCACGGCCAGAAGCAGACTTCCTGTCCGTTGACATACACACGAGCCTCGCTCATGGCACCATCGAATACCAGCGACACCAGCTTACCAGCCGGAGCCTCGAACGTAGTCCGATACCACCCTACCCCAACATACGGCAAACCACCCGTACGTCCGGTCTTTACCGAAGCCGCCGTCTCCAGATTCTGAGTGACAGCCACCTCCTGCAAGTCGTGACTACGGTCGAAAGGACCATAGATGGCCCAGTCGTGAGGCACGGTCACAGTTTCCCACTGCTTGTCGTCAAAGTCTGGCTTCATGGCATCAGCCACATCACCTTTCATAAATTTCCACCCTTTTTCCAATAAGGTTTCTGTTCGCTGTTGCGCAACAGCCATCCAAGCCAGCAATGCGCAACATAAAGTCATCAATAATCTCCGGTTCATATTTATTCTTTATTATTCTTTAAACCCATCCATGATTACAGTCGGCCGGCCATCTTCGGTAAAAGCTCCCAAGCGGTATTGCCCCGGTTTGCATTCTGGTTCCCAATAGAATACACCTTTACACTTGTTTTCTGTACTTTCACGGCATTCTTTTATGAGACGTGCCAGCTGCTCTTTACCCTGTTTCAATACGGCATCGCTTGCCAGGCGTCCCTGGTCGTCGGCACACTCCATACCCGTCTCTACTACCATCACATCGCATCCGTAACGGGCACTTACCTTCTTAATATTGGCAATACAATCCGTAATCGTTTTTTCTGCCGTATATTCAGGATGTTCCTGCATAGTCCAATAAGGATAGATCGACATACCTATCATGTCCCATTTTCCGCCGTTCTTCTTCAGCTCGTCGAAGAACCAGGTATAAAGTCCATTATCATATCCATTGTCCAGATGAACAATGACAATGGCTTGCGGGAAAACCGCCTTTACGGCATCATAACCTGTATTTATGAAAGTGGCCAAATTGGCCCAGTTAGCCCGATATTTTATCTCAGTCGAAGTCGTATTCGATCCTTTCACGTCGCAAGCACGGATGTCATACGAAGCTCCGCTCAGCGAAGCATCTTCGTCCCACAACATACCCGGACGGATTTCGTTTCCTACCTGTACCCACTTCGGAGTAACTCCGGCCGCCTTCAATGCATTCAGTACTTCGGTCGTATGGTTCGCCAACGCTTTCTTCAATTCGTTTATTCCCAATCCTTTCCAGGCAGCCGGCTTATGCTGCTGACCGGGATCGGCCCACCAGTCGCTATAATGAAAATCGACCATTACATCCATATCCAGTTTCTGAGCCCTTTTGGCCTTCACAACCAGATCTTCCGTGTTGCACCAATTGTCATGCTCCTTCGGATCAACCCATACACGCAAGCGGATGGCATTAAGCCCATATTCTTTCATCAAAGCCGTACATTCACGTGCTTCTCCAGCCTGATTCTTAAAAACATGTCCTTGACTTTCCATTTCAGTCACCCAGCTGATATCAGCCCCCTTAGCAAAATCCTGGCTTTCTGTGACAGTAGAATCTTCCTCCGACTCTTTATTATTAGAGGTTCCGTCTCCGCACGATGACAATAACAACAAGGCTCCCAACGCCCAACTCATAAAGTAAAAGTGTTTCATAGTCTACTATTTAATAAATAAAACATATATACATAATCAACAATCCACCTAAAACAGGCTACAATGACCTCAACCTATTCAACAATAAGAGTACACAACTTATTATTCCTTAGATAATAGCTGAACCGCCTCAAAGATAAACAAATCTTCTGCAACAACTATAAAGGCCTTTGACAAAAATACAAAAAACAACAGCAACACAACCACCTTGCAAGAGCTACAAAGAAGCCCATCTATGCAATCGTTTGCAAAAACTGATAAACCGATAACAGTCAAGACATAAAACATTTTCAGGCAAATCGCTTACATTTGCAATGGGAACAAGAATATTATGCCTTGATACTTATTTGGGCAGACAACTTTTTTGCCTACCTTTGGGTAGAAAATACCGATACTTATGAACAAACCTCAAATCACCATCAAAGACATAGCACGCGCACTGAAAGTTTCGCCGTCGACGGTTTCCAGAGCGTTGAAAGACAACCCGGACATCAGCCAGGAAACACGCGATCTGGTACATGCCTATGCCAACAAACATAACTATAAGCCCAATGTACAGGCCGTGAATCTGCGGGCAGGACGGAGCAACACGATAGGCGTCATCGTTCCTCAAATGGTACACCATTTCTTTTCGTGCGTACTGAGTGGAATAGAACAGGCCGCTTCGGAAGCAGGTTACAATGTGCTTGTGGCCCAAAGCAACGAATCATACGAACAGGAAGTAAAAATCATACACTCATTTCTCGCAGCCCGTGTTTGCGGTGTCATTGCTTCACTGGCTAAAAACACCTCGCATTACGAGCACTATCAGGAACTGCTGGACAATAATATTCCGATTGTCTTTTATGACCGTATCTGTACCGGTCTGAATACAGAACGGGTGGTAGTCGACGACTATGCCGGATCGTTTGCCGCCGTTGAGTACATGATACAGACCGGATGCAAACGCATCTTTTTCTACGGTTCCGCACCTCATCTGGAAATCACCAAGAACCGCCGGAACGGCTACCTGGATGCTATGAAGAAATACCACATTCCGGTAGATGACAGTATGATAAAGCTGTGTGACACCCGCGAACGCGCCATTGCCATCACCCCCGACCTGCTGGAATCGGA
>NZ_FR883014.1:6760-24539 GCF_000435115.1 Bacteroides sp. CAG:633
GACGAAACGGCTGCCGGAATTCTTTATGCCTGCAAACTGGTAGGCATCAAAGTCCCTGACGAAGTTTCCATCTGCGGATTCACCGACGGAGCCATCGCCCAAAACACCGATCCCAAACTGACAACCGTAGAGCAACATGGTGAAGAAGTCGGAAAAAGTGCTTTCAGCATCCTGGCCAACAAACTGGAAGGAGAAGAAAAACGCAGCAACAAGATTGTCAGGACAAACCTGATTATCAGAGGCACAACCAAATAATTTCTAAACCGATTCTGATTCAGGGCAACAACCAACTGAAAAACAATTAACAACAAATATCATGAAAGTAAAACCAGACTTGAGTTTTTGGAAGCTGTGGAACATCAGCTTTGGCTTCTTTGGCGTACAGATAGCCTACGCCCTTCAGAGCGCCAACATCAGCCGCATCTTTGCCACGCTGGGCGCCGACCCTCACTCCCTTAGTTATTTCTGGATACTGCCACCGCTGGCCGGTATCATTGTGCAACCACTGGTAGGTGCTGCAAGCGATCGCACCTGGACCCGCTTCGGACGCCGTATTCCTTACCTGTTCATCGGCTCACTCATTGCCGTACTGGTGATGTGTCTGCTTCCCAACGCCGGTAGTTTCGGCATGGAAGTAAGTACAGCCATGATCTTCGGACTTTTTGCCCTTATGTTTCTTGATACATCCATCAATATGGCCATGCAACCTTTCAAAATGATGGTAGGCGACATGGTAAACGAAAAGCAGAAAGGACTGGCCTACTCCATCCAGAGTTTCCTATGCAATGCTGGCAGTCTGGTCGGCTATCTGTTCCCCTTCATTTTTGCATGGGTTGGAATCCAGAATACGGCTGCACAAGGAGTGATTCCCGACTCCGTTATCTATTCATTCTACATCGGAGCCGTTATCCTCATTCTTTGTGTCATCTATACCACTGTCAAAGTAAAGGAGATGCCTCCTAAGGAATATGCCGAATATCATGGTATCAGCGAAAACGAAAAGAAAGAGAAAACCAACATGCTGAAACTATTGGTGAAAGCCCCCAAAGCTTTCTGGACAGTAGGTCTGGTACAGTTCTTCTGCTGGTTTGCCTTCATGTTCATGTGGACTTATACCAACGGCAGTATCACAGCCAACGTATTCGACGCACCTACTGTAGAAACCGTCGTGAACGGTGCGAAAAAAGTTTTGCTCGACACCACCAGCCTGCAATATCAGGAAGCAGCCAACTGGGTCGGAGTACTTTTCGCCGTACAGGCTATCGGTTCGGTACTGTGGGCCATTTGCATCCCCATGTTCAAAAACCGTCATCTGGTCTACTCTCTTAGCCTTATTCTGGGAGGAATCGGTTTTATTTCCACCTACTTTATCCACAACCAGTATGCACTGTTCATTTCGTTCATCCTGATCGGATGTGCCTGGGCAGCCATGCTTGCACTTCCTTTCACCATCCTGACCAACTCTTTAAGTGGTGGCCACATGGGTACTTATCTGGGACTGTTCAACGGCACCATCTGCATTCCGCAGATTATAGCAGCCGCACTGGGTGGTTCCATCCTGTCACTGTTCACTCCGGAAGGTTGTCTTCCTCCCGAAATCAATATGTTGGTGACAGCAGGTGTCATGCTGATTATCGGAGCAGCCTGCGTTTATATCATCAAAGAAGGTAAAGACAGTTAATACAAACACCGTCGCGACATTGCCTGTTGGCAAACCAGGCATCATTCTGTCGGGTCATGTAGGAGAAATGCTCCACATTGTTTCCCGACAGAGTGATGCCTTTTCATTTTATTTCTTATCTTTACGCCCATAACACTAATACGAATGCCATGAAAAAGTACCTGAAAACCGATGAATGGAACATAATAGAAGACAAGTTTCATGCCGACAACCTCCGCATGTCTGAAAGCATATTCAGCTTGGGCAACGGAAGGTTCGGACAACGTGGTAACTTCGAAGAGCCATACAGTAGCGACAGCTACCAGGGCTCGTTCGTAGCCGGCATTCCTTTCCTCGACAAAACACGGGTTGCATGGTGGAAAAACGGATTCCCCTATTACTACACACGCATACCCAATGCGGCCAACTGGAGCAGCATTCATCTGAGACTTATAGACGAAGAACTGGACCTTGCCCAATGGGATGTGGAAAGCTTCAACCGCCGACTCGACATGTACGATGGTATCTCCTACCGCGATGTAAAAGTGACTTCGCCACGCGGCAACAGCCTGCAACTGCATGTAGAACATCTGGCCAACATGGCTTTCCCCGATCTGTGTCTGATCAGCTACAATGTTACTTCCCTAAATTATAGCGGGAAATTGTCACTTCTTCCTCTGCTCGAAGCCAACCTGAACGAACGCTCGGAACAGACCGAAGAACGGATATGGAACCTGCTTGATTCGGGAGTTGCCCATGACTGCGCCTACTTATGGACACAGACCCGACGGGAAGATGCTCAAGTGTGCTATGCCATGACTTACCAATTCTATAAAAACCACAAAGAAGCAAGCCACAACCCCATACGCATTGAAAAAGGCAAGCAAACCGGCTTCAGCCTTGGCATCGACATGAAGCCCGGAGACACCGTAACCCTTCTGAAATATGTTGTGATAGCCTCTTCGCTTTATTATGAAAGACAAGAACTTGTCGAAAAATCCATTCACATAGCCCGTGAGGCCAAAAACAAAGGATGGGAAACCTTAACCCAAGCTCATAAACAGGCCTGGCACGACATTTGGGAAGAAGCCGATGTCGTCATCGAAGGAGATCCGGAAGCACAGCAAGGAATCCGTTACAATATTTTCCAACTTTATCAGACTTATCGGGGAGACGACCCAAGACTGAACATTGCCCCCAAAGGGTTTACTGGAGAAAAATACGGAGGCAACACTTATTGGAATACCGAACTGTGCTGTGTTCCCTTCTTCCTTTTGTCCACTCCAAGGCAAATAGTCAGAAATCTGCTGATGTATCGCTACAACCAGCTTCCCAAAGCCATTGAAAATGCCCGGAAATTAGGATTTGACGGTGGTGCCGCTCTCTTCCCGCAAGTAACCAACAACGGAGAAGAATGCCACAGCGAATGGGAAATCACTTTCGAGGAAATACACCGAAATAATATCATCGTGTATGCCATCATACAACATGCAAGCATCACAGGATCGATAGACTACATACTGCAATACGGCCTGGAAGTAATGATTGCCATCTCCCGTTTCTGGAGCCAGCGTACTACCTTCTCACAGGCCAGGCAGCAATATGTCATTCTGGGAGTGACCGGCCCCGATGAATATCAGAACAACGTTGACAATAACTGGTACACAAACTTTTCGTGTATACGTTGCCTGAAGATGACACTGAAACATCTGGATCTGGCTGCACAACAATATCCCGAAGAATACAAGCGTATATGTGCAGCCACACATTTCGACTACGAAGGCGAAACGCCTTTGTGGCGCGACATCATCGAACATATGTATCTGCCCCAAGATGCGGAGAAAGGAATTTTCGTACAGAACGACGGCTTTATGGATAAAGTACTGCAAACAACAGATGCCATCCCTCAAGCCGAACGCCCCATCAACCAGCATTGGTCCTGGGACCGCATTCTCCGCTCCTGCTACATCAAGCAAAGTGATGTCCTGCTGGGCCTCTACCTTTATTATTTCCTGTTCGATACCGAAACTGTCCGGCGCAACTTCGACTTTTACGAGCCCATGACTGTTCACGAGTCGTCACTGTCGCCCCACATACATGCCATACTGGCTGCACGCATCGGCGAAACCGAAAAGGCTTATCAACTGTTTGTACATGCTACCCGAATGGATCTGGACGACTACAACAATGAAGCCGATCAAGGATTGCATATCACCAGTATGCCTGGTTCGTGGCTGGCCATTGTCCGAGGATTTGCCAATCTGCAAACACAAGCCAATGAGTTAAGCTTATCGCCTGTCCGGCCTTCGCAATGGGAGAAATACGCTTTCCGAATTAATTTTCAAGGCAGGAAACTAAAAATAGAAATAAGCACAAAAATACAGATTACATTGTTGGCCGGCGAAACCTTAAACGTTAAGATATATGATGTTGACTACCAACTGACTCCAGAACAACCGTTGTGCATAGCCTGCAACGGCTGATCCGTAGCTGCAGCATTGCCACAACAACCAGCAAACTAAAACTTATATCACTCACCTGTTAAATAAAAAAAGGATGCACCGCTCCGATGCATCCTTTTTCACATTATCATCACAACTAATTATTATCCCAAGAACGAGATAAGCACACCGGCAGCCACGGCAGAACCGATCACACCGGAAATGTTGCTCGACATACAATAGTTGAGCACATGGTTCTTCGGATCATATTTTGTAGCAATCTCATTGCACACACGGCTGGCCATAGGCACTGCACTCAAGCCGGTAGCACCGATAAGCGGGTTGATCTTCTTTTTCGAGAAGAGATTGACAATCTTTACAAACAGAATACCACCCGAAATAGACAAGGCGAATGCAAGGAAACCACCAATAACAATACCGATTGTCGTCCAGTTCAGGAATGCCTCGCTCGTCATAGTAGCACCGACACTCAGTCCCAGGAAAATGGTAGCCGCATTCATAATGCTGTTGGCAGCCGCATCGAACAGACGGCTCGTATCCGAACCGATTTCTTTAATCAGGTTACCGAACATCAACATACCGATCAAAGGTACGGCAGTAGGCACGAACAAGGCCACAATGGTAGTAACCGCTATCGGGAAGATAATCTTCAGCACACGCAGGTTCTTGATTTCCGTCTTCGAAGGATAAAGTTTCTCCTGTTCCTTCATGTTGATCATCAGTTCTTTCTTGGTACAAAGCAACTTCACTACCAACGGAATAATAACCGGAACCAATGCCATATACGAATAAGCAGCAATAGCTATCGGGCCCAACAGATGAGGAGCCAGCTTGATCGTAGTAAAAATAGCCGTAGGACCATCGGCACCACCGATAATACCCAATGCAGCAGCTTCTTTCGGAGTGAAGCCCATCAGTACGGCACAAAGCAATACGGTAAAGATACCCAGCTGGGCAGCCGCACCGAAAATAGAAAGACGCAAATTACGAAGCATCGGACCAAAGTCGGTCAACGCACCTACACCCATAAAGATGACAGGTGGCAGGAAACCGGTCTTTATCAACATATAGTAGATGAAGTTCATCAGTCCCAGCTCGTGAGCAATTTCGTGCAACGGCATCTCCCAGATGTTCTTCATCACTCCGTTCACCATCACCATGCCGTTCTCGTCGGCTTGGATAACTCCCATTTCACCTCCAGGAAAATTGGCGATAAGCACACCGAAGGCAATAGGTATCAGCAAAAGCGGTTCGTAATGCTTCTTGATACCCAAGTAAAGGAGAACGAAAGCAATGGCATACATCACAAGGAACGACGGATCGGCAATGATGTTGCTGAATGCCGTCATGTCATAGAGTTTTGCAAATATATCTTCCATTATCCAATCTTCATTAATACATCATCTTCTGAAACTGAATCTCCCGGATTGACACAGATGGCAAGAACCGTTCCGTCAAAATCGGCACGGATGGCATTGTATGTCTTCATAGCCTCGATGTAACCCAGAAGATCGCCTTTTTTCACCTTATCGCCCACCTTTATCGGAGTTTCCTGTGTATTCTTGGTCAGGAAGAACTTTCCTTCAAGCGGTGCAGGAACGTCTTTGCCTTCGCCTACGGGAGCCTCAACCTTGGCTGTAGCCGAAGCAGGCAGATCGATATCGCCATAAGCCACTGTCACACGATAAGACTGCCCGTCTACCTGTACGGTAAGCGTTTTCGGTTTGGCATCGTCCAGCGGAGACTTATCGCGTTCGGCACGGCGTTTTTCCACATCAGCCAGGAAGTCTTCTTTCGCCTTTCCACTCTTATAAGCCTCGTATTGTGCAGGGTGCATGGCATATTCGAAGAGTTCTTCGTCGTCTTCGCCTGTCTCCCACTTGTTTTCCTTCATCATCTTGCGATACTTGTCGAGGCAGTCGGGATAATTGTCTTGCGGATTACCGGTGAAGAACTTGCGTCCTTCGCGTTCTGCCTTCTCCACAATTTCCGGAGCCAACTGACCCGGCAATTTTCCGGCTTTACCCAGAATCATATCCCAAATGTCGTCGGCTATCATGCCCCAACGTTCCTTACCTTTCTCCATGGCAATAACGTTCATCATGGCCAGGTTCTTAACATACTGGCTGAAAGGCGTTACCAAAGGAGGATAACCTACACGAGGCCATACATAAGCCACTTCGTTGAACAGTTTGATGAGCAGTTCGTCCTGCTTCATAAACGGCAGGTTGCGTTTGGCCTTGTATTTGTTGATGCTTTCCAGATTGGTTTCCAAATCGGCCATCAGACTTCCCATCATACCCCCCGGCAGTCCCGGACCGATCAGCAGGGAATTCATCAGACGGTTGCGAGGCGAGATGTACAGTCCCAGGAAATCGTCCATGAATTCCTGAATCAGGGCACGTACTTTCATATAAGCCTCCATGTTGATTTCCGGCACCTTGAATCCGGCATCCTTCAGCATGGCCTGCACACTGAGCAAATCAGCATGGCCTGTACCCCACGACAAAGGCTCCATACCTACATCGATATAGTCGCATCCGGCTTCGCAGACAGCCAGAATGCTGGCCATGTTGAATCCGGGACCCGCATGACTATGGTACTGAATAGGAATATCCGGATGGGCAGCCTTGATGTTGGCCACAATCTTGCCCAAGGTTACAGGACGTCCGATACCGGCCATATCCTTGATACAGATTTCATCGGCTCCCAGCTTGATCAGCTGCAAAGCCATGTCTGTATAGTATTCTACCGTATGTATGGGTGAATGAGTGATACACAGCGAACATTGCGAAATCATGCCTGCTTCGTGAGCATATTTGATAGAAGGGGCTATGTTGCGAATGTCATTCAGACCGCAAAAAGTACGGGTAATGTCCGTTCCCTGCGCTTTCTTTACCTTATAAAACAGCTTTCGCACATCAGCAGGAACTGGGCTCATACGCAAACCGTTCAACGCACGGTCCAACATATGGGTTTGAATACCTGCTTCATGGAAAGGCTTTGTCCAGGCACGTACGGCCTTATTGGGGTTTTCGCCAAACAGCAGATTTACTTGTTCGAAGCCGCCACCGTTGGTTTCAACACGGGCAAAACATCCCATTTCGACGATAGCGGGAGCTACTTTCACCAGCTGGTCTACACGTGGCACATACTTACCGGCACTCTGCCACATGTCCCTGAATACCAAGCTGAACTTTATTTCTTTCTTCATACCTTATTAATTGAATTTGTATATTACTTCTTTTCTTATCGATTACAGTTTCTCTACTTTAGTCACTTTTCCTTTATCGTGTGTCACTACCGACACCGCAGCAGCAATGGCGGCCATAATATTGGCAGGAACCGGGGCAGGCGCATTGGCTCCAGCTGACTTGGCAGGGACAGACTCTTCGGGTGCGTATTTATTCACCAGCGCAATAAGTCCTTTTCCTAAATAGATAACAATCAGCAGGATAGCAAATACAGTCGCCATACCTACCACCATTAGCAAAAGTGCGATATTCAAGTTCTCCATACTTATAGTTTATTAGTTATTTAGCCAGATTTCAAAAAAATCGTTCGAAATTACTGAATATTACTGAGAAAAAGTCGTTCAGTTGTGATAAAATATATTAAAAAGGAAGATATACAATCCCCAGCCTTCCTTCTTAACTACTTAACAACCAAGAGGTAATTTACACTCTGCCATCACCTGAGCCTTCTTGATTCATAAACACCCTGAACACACATACAACTACATCTTACCCGACATCCAATCCGTGATAAACCGTGTCATCTACAGTGTTTTTCAGCAGTTTGCAGGATGAAGTTTCATCGTAATTGTCTTGGGAATGAGCTGTTTGTGGTGAAAGATGGATACGCGGACAACGCGGAGAGGACGGACGAACGCGGATTTTAATCTTTAAATACAGGCAGAACAGATTTCCTGAAAGGGGTGATAGCTGATGCCAGTTTTGCAATAATTTTTTCCCAGTTAGGAAAAAATTATTGCCTAGTTAGCAAAAAATTTTTCTCTAACTGGGAAAAAATTAACGGGTTGTACAGCCATCCCGATTTATGTTTCACCGAATGTCGGTGAAGCTTTATCTTTCACCATATTCTGCTGAATATCAACAAGAAATTCCGCATTGAAAGCGTGAACCCAATTTCCCTTTTTCTTTTTTTATCCGTGTTAGTCCGTCTTCTCCGCGTTGTCCGCGTATCCATCCTTCACCCGTTATTCATTTTTAATCATTCACTTCCCATTCTTAACTACCTACTTTAGCCGCGTAACATCGGTAATTAATCAGCGTAATAAGTATTGCCAATAAAGTCCACGAGTATTGCAAGTAACTCTCACGAGTATTGCAAGTGTGGCTCGCGAGCCGTACAAGTGTCGCTCATGAGCCGTGCAAGTGTGGTTCACGGACTTGTTTTGCAAGCCTTGCAAAACAAAAAAGCCGGACTGGGAAACTCTTCCCGTCCGGCCCTTCTATTCATTTTCAATGTCCTCAGTCAGACATCATTTGGCATAAAACGTATTAAACGAATGGCCTTGCAGACTTACAGTCAGGTACTTGCCACCCAACTGAACTGTCAGCTGACGGGCATCATCGTTGAAATTGGCAGCTACAACCAAATATTTGTTATCCGGCGTAAGCAACAGCATGGCAGGTAGCCCATCCTCACCTTTTTCTCTATAAGCCAACACCTTAGTACCTGCAACAACTTTGTTGCTGAAGTGTTTCACGGCATAGTATTCGGGGGTATAAGTAGCGGCTCCTGTCTTCGAATCCACCCGAATCAAAGCATTCTGTTTCCATCCCCAGGCACTGGTACCTTCATCGCACAGGATGGCATTCCAGATGGTATATTCTTCGCAACCATTCCCCAGATAGTGATTTATCAGATGGAAAGTATGCTCGGCAGCTTTCCAGTCGAACGTACCCGAACCACATTCACTTTCGGTCTGCATGTATTTATAGTCGGGATACTTCTTACGGATTTCGGGCAAAATCTGTCCGCCCCACCACTGGAAACCGATTCCCTCAACAGCATCTTTCATGCGGGGATCGGACAACACACGGTCGACCAGCTCGATACGATTCGTATTCAGCGTGCCCAGGTAAAGTTGTACATCGGGCAACTGTTTCTTCAGCGTAGGTGCCAGATACTCTACATTGAAACGGATGATGCCTTCGGGTGTCCAGGCACAAGCAGGATAGATGGAATAAGCCCACGGTTCGTTCTGGAACATGACCCGATTGACAGGAATCCCCAGTTCACGATAGGCCGACACGAACTTGCAGAAGTAATTGGCATAGGTTTGCAAATAACGCGGATCCTGGATAAAGTAGTCGTTCTCGGTAACCTGCTTGGGATAGAAACGCTTGTCTACATTCTCCACTCCTTCGTAAAGGGCTATTTCGGCTTCGGCAGGCAGACGGTTGACCTTGGCATTGCTCTTGACGGAATAATAATGGTTCACCTTCATCCAGGAAGGAGGCGACCAGGGAGAAATCCAGAACGTCAGGTCGGGATTTACCTTCAAGGCACGCTTCACGTAAGGGATAAGCGTCTGACGGTCGCGGTCGATGTTGAAGTATTTCAACGTAAAGTCGCCCGGCACTTCGTCACAACTGTACCAGTCGCGTGCATAGTCATTGGCATTCATGGGAATGCGCCCCATCGTAAACTTCAACTCACCATCAGGAGCAAAAATCCGGTTCAACACTTCTTCCTGGCCTTCCAATGGCAGCATGTTCAAAGCATCCCAGCCCAGTTCGTTAAAACAGGTTCCCCACTTCTGGAAGGTCTGTATGCAATCCGTTCCATCCGTTTTCAACAAAGGAGCCTCCTCACACTTGGCCTGGAGTTTCACTTTCGCTTCCTTCCAGACGTTTCCTTCGGTACTGCTAATCCACACCATGGATTGAGCGTACATACCCGACAGGCTGAATAAAAGCCCACCGAGCAAAAAGATTTTTTTCAGATTCATGGTTCTCTATTTAAAGTTAGTATTCCTATTTACCGCAAATGGATTTCCTGTCTTTTGCGACCGATGAAATCTTTGAAACGTTTTATCAGCTTCTGGTATTTCTTCTCTCCGGCTGCATTTCTGTTTTCCTGCGGATCGCGCCTGTGATCAAACAGCGCCTCGTCCACTACACGGCTCTGCGACTTGTCGTACCACTCGGCATAACTGAATTCCGGCGTTACTACATTCACTCCCTTTCCCCACTGAATAAAAGCACAATCACGATGTTTTGCTTCAGGATTCTTCAGCACCGGCAGAAAGCTGCGCCCCTGCAGATGTTCGGGCAACGTGATGCCGCAAACCTCGCACAAAGAAGGATAGATATCTACAAACTCCACAATGCTACGGCTCTGTCCTGATGCTACGTCCGGACAACGAACCATCAGCGGAGCATGAGTAGCTTGCTGAAGCAACGTATGCTTTCCCCAAAAGTCATGTTCGCCCAGGTGCCAGCCATGATCGCCCAACAGCACCACAACCGTATTATCGGCTAATCCTAGCCGCTCCAGTTCATCCAATACCAGTCCGATTTGTGCATCGACAAAACTGACACAGGCATAATAGGCATGACGGGCCTCGCGATGGAAGTCCTCGGCCGAAGTATCGGTCACCCGTGTATACTGGAATATCTCCCTGGAACCTTGCACCTGCTCGGACAAGCCCTCGGGACGGTAGCGGTTATCGGCAATCTTGATGTCCTCCCTCCGATACAGATCCCAGTATTTCTTTGGAGCGATGAACGGCAAATGAGGCTTACGGAATCCGACAGCCAGGAAAAACGGACGGTCCATCTCTTTCAGACGATTCAACTCGGCTACCGCTTTACGGGCTATCTGATTGTCTTCGTAGCAACTGTCGGGCACATCGGCCGCTTCGCAATAGGGACCACGATGACTTTGCGGATGAAGTTCGGCTTCGGGAATTTCCGTCTTCCATACATTCCACTTGTTGTACAAAGCCCAGTCGCCACTGGCCGGACTCACAATCCAAGGCGATTCGCTCCAACTGTCTGTCCGATCATCGAAATGATGGAACACCTTGCCAAGGGAAAGCGTATAATACCCGGCATTCTTAAATGCCAACGGCAAAGTGACCACGCCGGGAAGATCTTTTTCCGAACGGGTTTCGGCATCCACAAAACGACCCTCGACAATATCGGGATATACTCCCGTCAGCAAACTGGAACGGGAAGCTCCGCTCACCGGTACGTTACAATAAGCCTTCTGGAAGACTACCGACTGCTCTGCCAACTTGTCAAGATGAGGTGTAATGGCCACATCGCTACCATAGCATCCCAACTCCGGACGCAAATCATCTACCACGATGAACAGCACATTTTGTTTTTCCTGAGCCTGCAAGGCAGATACGGACAGACACGAAGCAGCCAGCAAGACTGCCCGGGAGGGTTTACGATAGAAGAAGGAAGGATAGAACATAATACCAAAGTTTTGATTTTTAAGAAAACGGCATGCAGCCAGCTTTAGTTGTCCAAACTACGCTTGCGCCACAATGCCTCTAAATAATAATAATCGGCATACGAAAGAGGTACATCCACTTCGCTCTCGTGAGGAGCAGAACCGGTGGAATGCAAAAGCAGGAAGCCATAGTTTGCCCCGTATTCCGACTGATAAGATCGGTTCAGACTATCAATTATCTTATCGGCTGCTGCCTTATACTTCTTGCCTTTCTCCATATCGGCATACTCCGAAAGTTCGTACAAGCCTGAAGCTATGATTGCAGCAGCCGAAGCATCACGAGGAACATCCGGAATGCCGGGAGCTTTCATATCCCAGTATGGCACACCGTCTTCGGGCATATTGGACCAAGACAATATGAAATCGGCAATAGCCTCGGCCTGGCGTAAATAAGCAGTCTCTTTCGTAAAGCGATAACACAGAGTATATCCATACAGTCCCCAACCCTGTCCACGACTCCAGAACGAATCATCCGAATAGCCCTGATAGGTGCACTTCATACGGGCTGCACCTGTAGCCGGATCATAATCCACCACATGATAGGAAGAATAATCGCTACGGAAATGGTTCTTCATCGTTGTATTGGCATGGTTCACGGCCACTCTCCAGTAAAGAGAATCACCCGTCAGCTGAGTAGCGCTGAACAGCATTTCCAGATTCATCATATTATCTATAATGACTGGATACTTCCAACGATCCCGGTTGAAGTCCCAGGAACGTATACACTTCACACGATCATCGTAACGCGAAACCAAAGTCTTGGCAGCCTGTATCACCACATCCTTATAAGAACGTTCTCCTGTCCACTGATAAGCCTTTCCAAAACTGTTATTCACCATAAAGCCCAGATCGTGCGTACTCTTATAACGCTTCACTTCTTCCAGTGGCCAAGTGAAACTGATGGCCTGCTGACGCCAATAATCGTTGTTCGTATAAGCATAAACATGCCACAAACTGCCCGGAAAGAACCCTGAGCACCAGTCGTAAGGCGATACCAATGCCAACGATCCATCCTTGGCAATACTACGCGGAATCACTTTCCTTTTACAGATATTATCTTTCTGTTTCTTTGCCTTGTTGGTCGCAGCAATAGCAAAATCCAACTGCCGGCAAGCAAAAGCAAAAGCATTATCCACGGACGAAGGAACCGCATACAACAAATTAAAACGGTCTTTCCAGTCAATTATCCGATGTGTGTCATATACCTTCAAGTACCCTCTACGGTTGGTGTCAAGATATACGGCTGCCCGATAAAGGTCCTGATACAACTTTTGTTGTGTATAATCCCATCCACCGTCTTGCCGATAAGGCCATTCACTTACATCTTTTCCGGCAAATTGTGCCAGATAATCCATCGCATCGTAAAGGCTACGTCCGTCCGACGACTCAAGGCCATCAATCTGCAATTCCCGATGCTTGGCCATCAGACAGATATCAATCAAATAATGCAGATTACGCTGTGAAGCATCAAAAGAGTGTTTACACTCCAGTTCATAAGGTTGTTTCCCCGACGGCTCTATCTGCTTGAAAATACGTTTGGCAGGAATTGATTCTATCACTTTATCAGCCACTTCCTTTTTACCTATATATAAGGCATAAGCTATGACTTGCGCATCGTAAGCCGTTCCCCGATGGCCGGCCCATGCCTTCGCATCCACTTCTTGTGAAGAGGCTTGCATACCGTCCAGTAAATCAGCGAACCAGGCCTTCAACCTCTTAGCATCTTTGGAAGTCAGCTGGCTGGAAGCTTCGAGCAACTGTACAGCATCCAGCATTTCAATGAACGGATAGGTTTCGAGTACCTCAAAATTGTCCGGAGTCATCCGAGTATTCTTATCCAGGAAATTCGTCCGTATCAGCTCAACAGCCTTTTGAGCATAAATTTCTTTCTCATTAAAAAAGTATGCCAAAGCCAATGTTGTGATTCGATCGGAAATCATATCCACCCGCTTACATGAAGATTCACATTCAACTTCGGATAACGGTTGTTGTGTATTCACAGTGTCGGCTCCGATCTTTAAATATCCATCCGCTTGCGTTTTCAGTTCCTGCAGCGAAGCGGCATAATAAGCATCCTGCACCGACTGCTTGACATCCGTCAGATGATTTCTATCCCAAACAGACTGTGCATGCAATGAAAGTGAACAGCAGGAAATAACAAAAACACGTAATATCGATCTCAAATTCATAGCCCCATCCTATTAATAATTAATCCTATTAGCAAATTTTCTCTCCTTGGCCCATGTATCTTCCGATACTTTTAACCAATTGCCCAATTCTGTTTTTAAAAACTCAGCCTGTTTTTCAGGAATCTCTTCCAGTGTCAGCGAAGTCTGCTGATAAGGATCTTTTATATTATCGAACAACAGATAATTGCCATCCTTTTGTACCACATAAGAATAACGGTCGGTACGCACTCCTTTCTCTTTCAGCATAAAGTAGAAAGAAGACTGAGGCTTCTGGACGCTACCAAAATCACCGGTAAGAATGCCCTGAGAATAATTTTTCCCTTTCACCGTATCAGGAAGTCTGTCAGCCAGTCCCAGCATGCCCAACAAAGTTGGCATAATATCCTGTGCTCCTATCATCAAATCATTTATTTGCGGTTTCAGCTGCGTCGGGTAACGCATTATGAATGGAATCAGCAAAGCCTCATCATAGATCACACCTTTGGCCATTCTGCCATGGCTTCCCATCATTTCTCCATGATCGGCAGCAAATATCACCAATGTATTATCAGTCAGTCCCTCCTCATCCAAAGCATTCATAACACGGCCAATCTCATCATCGATACATTTAACCAATGAAAAATAAACCTTGGCTTCCAGTGATAACCTCTCCAAATTTTTCGCTTGTTTGCCTTCGCCATACTCTACATTGGGACGAAGCAACAATTCCTTAGAACCTAAGTCCTTATAATATTTATTAAAGACCTCTTCCCGGCAATCGCTTACACTGGAATAGGGTGTATGAGGAGGATTCAAACTCCAAAACAGGCTGAAAGGTTTAGACGAATCACGTTCCCCTTCACGGTTTTTCAGATACTTAATTACAACATCAGCCTCAACTTCCGAAGTAAAACGGTGATAAAAATAAGCCTCTCCATCCTTCTTCCCTCCGACCAATTCCGGACGGTTGGAATAGGCCACCGCATTGAAATGATTATCCCTCAACTGCTGGAACCAAAACTTATTACTTTTACGACCTCTTCCTTCCGGAATGTAAGTATCATAATTATAGGTATAATGTCCTCCTGGCTCTTCTGTAGTACCTACATAATTTCCTTTTTTATCGAATAAAGGTTCGGTACGGTGCCAATGCGTTTTGCCTACGTAAGCAGTCTCATATCCCGATGCTGCCAGCACGTCTGTAAAACAAACAATACTGTCTGGAATGCCTTGCTTTTTCCCTTTAAAACAATTTGTATCTACCCCATTTTTCTCAGGGAACATTCCTGTCATTAACATGGCACGATGAGGACTGCTTAAAGGGCAAGTACTACAGGCACGACTAAAGACAACGCCCTGTTTAGCCAAACGGTCCAAATTGGGCGTATGAACAGGATCGCCCACGGTACTCAAAACATTACGATATGCCGGATCGCTCCATAAACTCAATGCATTCAGCCGATATTGGTCTGCAAATATGTACACCAGGTTTGGTCGTTGTTCCTGTCCGAATGCCTGCGTAAATACTCCAACAGCAAATGTAAAAGGAAGTCCCCATTTTATTTTATCAAAACAAAACTCCATATTCTTCTATTTATTAAAAAACATCCATAGTTTTATTTCATCACTTTTGTAAATTGGCAGCTAAGTTAAACTTTTTCCCGTCAATCATTACTGTAACCACTACACCATCCTCCTGAAAATGTTTGTTCGAAAAAGAAGCATATAGTTTCGGGGCGTTATCAGCATTCTTCACCGGATAAATGACAGAGATATAGCGCACTGCATCTTTCCCTTTCTTTTCAACATCCAGCGTAACAGCTTTACGAGGTACCCGCTTCCGATAAGCAGTAGAACGCCATCCTTCCACTTCGTTCATCACGGCTTTCTGCTCAGGAAAGCACTGCAACTTTACATTGCTATCCCCTTCGTAAGACGTTGTAATCGCAAAATCAGCCTTGTTTATAGAAACTTCTCCTTCAGCCAAATGATAGTTCAGATTCACTGTACCAGTGGCTGTACCCACCGCTTCATCTACAATCACAAAAAACTTCTGATCGACAAAAAAGACCGTCCGGCGATGTTTCAGGTCGGCATAACTTGGATTCTCTGTCACCAAAATCTGCACATCGCCTTCCGGCTTCCAAAGTTTTGTAACCGACTGCGTTGTTTCCAGATTCTTGCCGTCAAGTGTCAGTGTATTGTGCGAAGCTGTCCGTCGGAACCAGTTTCGAAGCTTCATCACTTCACCATGTCCGGCATAGATATACGAACCACTGTCCGGAAAAAGATTACGACCATTCACCCAAAGTTCGAAAGTGCCATTATCGGGCTGGCAATGCCATTCTCCCTTGGGTCCGGCTTTTACAACCATTACCGTAGCATCTTGTTCCCAACCAGTTCTAAACGTAAAGAAGCCTGATTCCTTTGCCGCATGAGACAAGTAAGGTAAAGGAGTTCCTTCACGCCCTTCGGTTGCATAAAAACGAATCCATTCGCAATCGGGAAATAGCTGAAGCCATTCTTTATAGTTTCGGATTTCTCCAGAACGTTCCCCCAACTTTGCATCACTGAAACAAGGGTTTGTATAATCAGGGAAACAAATATTCGAATAGAACTCAATCATATTTTTTATTGTCTGTGCATATTCTTCCGGAAACTCCTGGCGGAATCCGTTTACATCGGCCATGCGAAGTGCTTTACAAAAGATATTAATGGCTGCCAGATGATAATGGGGATCCAGTTCAAACTGCCCTCCATCGTCATATACCTGTTTCTTTATTTCCCGGTTCAACACATCAATACCACTCTTTCTCCACTTCTCCGCATCTTTCAGTTCCGGAAAAAAAGTGCCTGCATATACCATACGCTGTGCTTCAAACAATAAATGATTGCCTTGTTTGGTGTAATGCTTCAATATATGAGCGGCATGACGATGATAATTCACCAGAAATTCTGTCAGGAACTCCGGAGTAAAGAACTTCGACGAATTAAAAAGCAAAAACTGAGGTATCTGATCCTGTATACGGTGACTGACTTCCAGCGGTCGCCAGGCATAACGCATATTCTCTTTATCTCCTTTCAGATTACCTTCAATGACTTGCTGAAAATCATCATCGTTTATTTCAATTAAAGGATTCTTTTTAATCCAGTCCATATATTGAAACACCCATTCACGAGCATATTTCTCATCTCCAGATACCCGATATACCTTTCCCATAGGTGTAAACCACTTGTGACGATGCAATTGCCAGCGCAATTCATTATCTTTCACCGGCCAATACTGCCAATCTATATCTTTGCCATAATTGAAAGAAGGCTGATATCCTTCGTGTACAAAAAAGGTATGCTCCAATGCATCATCGGCCCATTGCCAGTCTCTTTTCGAGGCTTTGATATGTTCTAAGTCCAAATCAGGATAAACTATTCCGGAACGGTTTCTGTAATAATCCAGCAAAAGCTCAGCGGCCTCTTTCCATTGTTGTCTTCCACAGGCATCTTTCACTTTCTCCAATCCGGGATAATCCAAATTCAGCAAATCAAAAACTTCCGTCCGCAATGTTTGCGCCTGGATTAGGGCAGAAAACAGACTAAAGCAGACAACTAAAATAAATCTCAAAGTTTTCATGGTATCAATCCTCACTACAAATTTGCAAATCTGATAAAAAATAAGGTTACACAGACTTCCACACCATTTTTCAATTCATGTCCATCTGTGTAACCTACTTTAAACAATCTAATTACCTCTCCAGACGATTATTACCAACCCGGATTCTGTCCCAAATTGGGATTCTTGAACCGTTCTGTATTAGCAATCGGATAGAAATATAAATTGTCTGTTATGGTACGTGATTCCAATAAGAATTTGGTATATTCAAAATCGTCACCATTCTTCACAACCTTAACGCCATAAATATCAGCTGTATCGTCCAAGTCCTTCCAACGACGAACATCCCAGAAGCGATGACCTTCGAAAGCCAACTCTACACGACGTT
>NZ_FR883015.1:0-888 GCF_000435115.1 Bacteroides sp. CAG:633
CGCTTGCCGCTTTCTACGGCATCCGCCTGGCCGCAGGTGAGTTTATCCGTCAGGACGCCGGTGAAGGGCAGGTCATGCTGAATGAGTCGGCCGTACGGGCTATGGGCATATCCAATCCGATAGGGATGTCCCTTACTTATAGTAGTAACAAGCAGAAAGCCACGGTCGTCGGCGTGGTACGCGACTTCCACATCACAGCACCTACCATTCCTGTCCAACCTACCCTTTACGTGAGACGGTTTGACTGGACAAGCGGAGGTCACATCTTACTGAAGTATCACGAAGGTGCCTGGCCTGAACTCCGTCATCGGGTGGACAGCCTCTTTGCGAAGGACTATCCCGAAGTGCATTACCAGCTGGTAAACGTCATGGACGAATATAATGCTTACCTCAAGGCCGAAAGCTTGTTGCTGCACCTGCTGACTTTTGTTTCCATTGTCTGTATCCTGGTATCTGCCTTCGGCATCTTCTCCATGATTACCCTGAGCTGCGAACGCCGTCGCAAGGAGGTAGCCATCCGTAAGGTGAACGGGGCACGGGTAGGGGATATCCTCGGCCTCTTTGCCCGCGAATACCTGTCGTTGCTCGCCGTTGCTGCCGTGGTGGCCTTCCCCGTGGGCTATGTGCTGATGAAGCGCTGGCTGGAGAGTTATGTGGAACAAACGCCTCTCAGTTGGTGGCTCTATGCCGTCATCTTCCTTGGCATGGCGCTGTTGGTGGCTCTGTGCATCGGCTGGCGCGTATGGCGGGCGGCGAATGAGAATCCGGCGGAGGTGATAAAGCGTGAGTAGAAACCGGACTGGCATTTCTCTTGCCGGGAAGAGGCCGATGACTTGCTGCAAAGCGGATGCAGTGGCTCTGCAAAGGCGATGCAGTAACGCTGCAAAG
>NZ_FR883016.1:0-664 GCF_000435115.1 Bacteroides sp. CAG:633
GGATGAGGGTATTCTTAGACAAATTAATTAAGTAGTTTTATAAGTACATGAATATTATTCAAATAGCATCCGGCAATTTCTTTTCCACCTACGGAGGAGGACAAGTCTATGTAAAGAATATTGTTGATGAAATGATTCGCCAACAATGTTCCTTGCAAGTCATTTCATTCGTCTCCAAGAGAGGAAAAATCGAAAAGAAACAGTACAAATCGATTGATTTGTATGAAATAGGAACGGAAGGGACAAACGACCTATTACAATTGATCAGACAAATCAACCCGGATATTATTCATGCCCACAGTCACAAAGCTGAAATAGTAAATATTGGAAAAGCATTACATATTCCGGTGATAGTGACAGCCCATCATGGCGGTATTGTCTGTCCGGCAGGAACGTTGCTTGATAGCAAAGACCAAATCTGTACCCAAACAGTGTCTCACCAACATTGCTTAGCCTGTTGTTTGCGAAACATCCGTAGTGGAAAATATTGGTACCCTCTGATGCGTTTGCTTCCTCACGAAATTTATCAACAATTAGGAAAAGGACTGTCGAAACTTCCATTTCTACCGTTCATTACTCCCATCGGTCAAACCGCTTTATCTATCGAACGCAAAAGAATGGAATGGAAAACCATTGCAGAAGGATGTACCCGAATGATAGCCCC
>NZ_FR883016.1:693-1239 GCF_000435115.1 Bacteroides sp. CAG:633
GTGTTATGCCATTTCCGAAGCCATGCAACGTAACGGATTGGATAAAGATAAAATCACCATTCTTCCTCATGGCATTCCCTTACCGGCATTCGTGCCCTCCTTTCCACCTGTTATCAACGGAAAGATAAAGTTCTTCTACGTAGGTCGTATTTGTTATGTTAAAGGACTACATGTTCTATTACAAGCATTTTCTTTGGTGAATAACCCACACATCGAATTACATCTAATCGGCGGAACAGGAAACAAAACTGAAAGAAGATACGAACATCAACTGAAAACGCAATATTCTTCTGACCCTCGCATTATATGGCATGGTAAGGTCACCCCGGAACAGATATTTAATACTATCCAGAATTTTCATGTATTAATTCATCCCACTATCTGCTTAGAGATTTTCGGATTAAATATAGCTGAAGCATTAGCCATGGGGAAACCTGTATTGGCTACCCGATGCGGAGGAGCCGAAATGCAAATTGAAGAAGGGGTAAACGGGTGGTTGGTTGAGCCAAATGATGTAGAAGAACTTACCAAAAAAATACAGGAAAT
>NZ_FR883017.1:0-10881 GCF_000435115.1 Bacteroides sp. CAG:633
TAGTCAATACGCCAATTTTGGAAGCTTACCTTATACTCCGCTGCATCTTACGTTTAAAATACACCAGCAGCCGAGCAAATATTATCACGTAATATAAGAGTTTAAAATCTCTAACAATTTATCCAACGGTAATTTTAAGAAACTTCCTTTAGGAATGTTTATCTCTAAAAAATTGGCTGATACTGTGGCAAAAATCATGTTTTCATAAACTAAACAAACCTTATTACTGTCTTTATGCAATATTGTTATATTATTCACGGCGACCACATGTATATGTTTAGCTTGAAGATGTTTCTTGGCAGCAGTTATTGCTTCAACAAACTTTTTTAAAGACAACACAATTTTCTGATTAGAAGTAGGATAGATTTGTATTTCCAGATAACCATGTTCTTGATTTATTTCAGCAAACAATAACTTATGACAAATTTCAGCAACCAAATATTCCCTGTCAAAAGGACTCGCTATCAATATTTCATATTCATTCATATGCATATACGTAATCATTCTATAAACCGTACATCCATCAGTGGATATGGTTCCTATAAAATATTCCAGGGTGTCTCTATATTAAAAACAACTATTGTATCACTGCGTCACAAATACCCTCCAACTTCCATCTTTCTCTCCACGCTCAACATACTTCTTAGAAATCAGCTGATCCAATAGTTTCTGAATAGCTGTTACACTGATGCCCGTTTCCTCTTTCATATCTGCAAGCGTTAGAGAAGGTTGTGTTCGCATAGCATTCAGAATTTTTGTATAATTAGGCGTCCGGAACACAATACGTTCCCCATCATACCACCACACATTCTCTTTTCTTTCACTTATAAATAGTACATCATTGTATACTTCTGTTGTAACCAAGTCATTGAAGTATTTCATGAAAGGGCGAATATCCTTAATATCAGCATGTGCGCCATCGCTAGGAAGTGGACCGACTTCAAGGTCAGTCTGATGCAAAGCCTCCAGATATTCACTTTTTTTACGACTACGGACTACAATCATAGGATAATCATGACGAGTCAGAATATAATTTACCATCAGTCGGGCAATACGACCATTACCGTCCTCAAAAGGATGAATACGTATATAACGATAATGAAATAATGCAGCCAACTCTACGGGCGAAAGTTTTCCCTCCTGTTCTGCAGCATTATACCAATCCACCAGATCACCCATCAAGCCTGGAGTCTCCTCGGGTGAAGCATAATCGAATCTGTCTCCGTATCGCGTAATGACACTATTTGGCCGCGTCTTATACTGCCCTGCATGAATCACATAACTCGTTTGTATTCCTCCAGGCAGATTACGAGATACTTCACATAATGCATGGAGTTATATTGTAACAAACAACACAAAGATATAAAAAACATCGCAAAAAGGTTATAAGTATACAACCTTTTTCAATGTTTTCAGCATGATATGTTTTAAGTACAACTATCCCCCCCTTCCCTGTTCGTTTGCATCATGCATATTTTCCCGATTCTGCATAAGGACACCACAAGAAATAATATTTGTGGTATATCTGTACAGACATTGATAGCATGCAGCAAAAAACTAAATTCATACATATATCAGTAAGCACTTGCATGTACGTTACATCCTTCACCATATTCACCTATCTATCAAGCGATTAAAAATTATGCTTTTCATGAAGTGAAACCGAAGAAAATAAGAAAACCTGGAGAAAGTGAAAGCACAAGGTGAAACCTCCGTGAAGCCACATCTTTCACCATATCCGCATGAATACCAACGCTCTAAATTTCAGGTGAAGGCGTGAAAGCAATTTTCCTCTTTCTCATTCTTTCTCCGTGTAAGTCCGCCTCATTCTGCGTAGTCCGCGTATCCATCTTTCACCCGCAAAGTGCCACTTGGCGGACGTAACTACCCACTTTAGGAAGACAACATCGGTAGTTAGCCACCGTAACAAGCAATCTCCAGCCAAATAATAAGCAATCCCACCGCATATTACAAGCAATGCCGCCAGGTTTTGCACACAAAGCCCACGAGTTTTTCCAGCAAACCCGCCAAGTATTGCCTACAATCCCCACGAGTATTGCTTGCGTCGCTCCCGAGCCACACAAGTGTTTCTCCCGAGCCGTGCAAGTGTCCCTCGCAAGCCATGCAAGCGTCAATCAAAGTATCAGCAACGCAATGCACGCACATGCCTCAGCATCGGCCAAAGCATGATGGTGCTGGGTCAGGTCGTAACCGCAACGAGCCGCCACGGTGTGCAACTGATGATTGGGAAGTTCCTTGCCGAAGACGCGGCGCGAAGCGCGGCAAGTACAGTGAAATGTATAGCCGGGATAGTCCATGCCGTATGCCTGGAAAACGGCTTTCAGACAGCCTTCGTCGAAAGGACTGTTGTGCGCCACCAAAGGCAGGTCGCCAATAAGCGGTGCCGCCTCCTTCCACACATCGGGGAAGGGAGCGGCAGCAGCAGTGTCGTGCCACGTCAGGCCGTGCACCTGCGTATTCCAATAGCTGTAGAAATTGGGGTAAGGACGTATCAGACGATAGAAACGGTCGGTCACCCGTCCGTCGCGGACAATGACCAAGCCCACACTGCACACACTGGAACGGTTGCCGTTGGCCGTCTCGAAATCGATGGCTGCAAAATCCTTCATCGTCCGTCCTCCCTCCTCTATCAGTCGTTTACAGCGTCGGAACCGGTAACATAATTGAATACTTTCAGGTTGGAAATCCGGCTTTTGAAGTCTCCCGCCTTCTGCAACGGGAATACCAGCGTACGCACATAGTTCATGGAGTCCTTGCCGGCGTTGAAGTAACGCTTCTGAACATCCAGCTTCTCGACAAGACGGCCGTCAACGAAGAGGGCGGTAGACATGTGGTCGCCC
The DNA here is from genome assembly GCF_000435115.1 of Bacteroides sp. CAG:633. Classification (NCBI taxonomy): domain Bacteria; kingdom Pseudomonadati; phylum Bacteroidota; class Bacteroidia; order Bacteroidales; family Bacteroidaceae; genus Bacteroides; species Bacteroides sp. CAG:633. The sequence continues at coordinate 2,862 of NZ_FR883017.1, forward strand.
TTAATCTGGATGTTTGCCTTTTCGCCCGGATAAGGCCGGTAACCGAATGTATTCAGATAGCCGTCGCGGGCAAAGCCGAACAGTCCGCTTACAGGGTCGGACAGGTAGAAAACAGCGTTTTCCGAACGGAACAACTCGGTGCCCGGTGCTTCGGCAGCAGCTTCGAGATCGAAACTTACCGTATAATCATAACCGATTTCGGGATAAGACAAAGAAGAACCCGGAACAACCTCCGCTGCCTGGCAGACCATAGCCGGTTCACGGCCGATCCGTGCCAGCTGGTTTACACCCGGAGCTTCGCTCAACTGACGACGCAAACGGTCGAAATCGGCATAAGGCAGAGCGGGCTGTGCTCCCCATGTTTTCGCCGACAAAGTCTGCAAAGCCGGGAAGAGACGATGATGTATATCCTTGACAGAGATGCCGTTACCCACATGATCGTTCCAAACGGCAAACATGCCACCCAGAATGGCCGGATGCTTCTCATCGAACACCACCTTTCCTACATGGGCAGGCGTCCACTTGTTGTACAGATATTCGTCATTCAGATAGTCATGATAATAACCCGCCATCGGGACAATATAGACCAGACCATCGGGAATGCTGATCAGTTTGTAACCCTGCTCCACCATAGCTTTGGGTTCGGCATAGCCATTATACCAGGCACTCATGACGACATTCTCCGACTTGACCGGAGTATCGCCTGCCGCATGGGTCAACGCTCCCCACACACAAGCCTGCTTGCCATAACTCTCGACCAACCGGATATAGCGGTCGGTAAAGGCACGGAACTTCTCGACTACATCTTTCTTCTTATTGGAATATTCGTCAGTGCCGATGTGCACACGCGGTCCCCAGAAGACAGGTTCGTCACCCTCCAGATACTCCTTGAAAAGAGCATCCATGAATGTATACGTTTCGGGGTTGAACAGATCCAGATGGTCCATGCCGTACTCGCGGCTGCCTATTTCGGGCTTGTAATGAGTGAATGCCAACGTATGGGCAGGAGCATCTATTTCGGGAATGATTTCGACAAAACGACCGGCAGCTTCTTTCTGAAAGTCGATGAACTCGCGTTTCGTATAGTAGCCGTCGCGTGCCGTCAGCCCAGGATAAGTATCACACTCCAAACGGAAAGCAGCATAGGTACGACCCCAGTCGTGACCGAAGAACTGCTTGAAGCCATTGTCGTTAAGGTGTATCTGAAGAGTGTTCATCTTGTAGTAAGCTATCACCTTGACCAGGTCGCGAAGGTAGGACATGGGGATGAACTTGCGGCCGCAATCCATCATAAAGCCACGCAGAGCATAGTCGGGATAGTCGCGTATCTGTCCCTTTGGCAAACAACGGTCAGCGTTCTGCTCGCTCATCTGAAGCAACGTACGCGTAGCCCAGTAAACACCGGCCACTTCGGGAGCAGAAACGGTAACGGTACGATCCACTCGGATGGCATAACCTTCGGTTCCCAGTTTCTTGTCTTTCTTCAAAGTCAGAAAGATGTCACCGGTGCGCGGCTTTCCTTCCTCCACCCGAAAAACAGTGCCGAACATCTGTCCGTAATCGGCAGCAAATGCCTCGGCTACCGTCCGCAAGGCTGGCTCGCCACATACAATACGCATGTCGGCAGAAGGCTGGAACATGCCATCTGCTCCCTTCCACTCTTTCAGTTCGGGAATGACAAAAGGTTTTTCGTTAAGGGCATACACGCCCAACTGCATACAAAGAAAAAGAACTAAACACAAGGTGCGGGAAGCTGAAAAAAACGGTTTCATCATAAGAGATATTGTTTAAAGTTAGCAAAATAAGGAAAAGACGCATCACCTGCACTCCGGCCAAATGATGCGTCCATCCCAATATGATTCTAAAAATTACTCACGACGTCCCAGATAGATCATGATGTAGTAGATCAGCGTAGCCAACGAGCCCAATGCAGCCACTACGTAAGTGTAGGCAGCAGAACGAAGAGCGTCTTCGGCCTTGTCATGATTGTAGGCATTGGTAATGCCACTGGCACTGAGCCATACCAAAGCACGCTTGCTGGCATTGATCTCGACCGGCAAGGTGATGAAGCTGAACAGCGTAGTAGTGGCAAAAAGAATAATGCCGATCAACAGCAATTCCGGAAAAGAATTGATCATCAGAATACCTGCCAATATCACCCAAGTCATGATGCTGGAAGCAAACGAAACTACCGGCACCAACTTGCTGCGCATGGTAAGCGGCGCATAGGCACGGGCATGCTGCAAGGCGTGGCCACACTCGTGGGCAGCTACGGCAGCGGCCATGATACTATTACTGTTGTACACACTTTCACTCAGATTCACGGTTTTGTTGGCCGGATTGTAGTGGTCGGTCAAGTGGCCCGGTGTATGAGTCACCTGCACGTCGTAGATGCCGTTGTCGTTAAGCATCTTACGCGCTACGTCGGCTCCGGTCATGCCATTGTTGGTAGGTATCTGCGAGTACTTCTTGAACTTGTTTTGCAAATTCATCTGCACTAGCCAACTCAGCACGGCTACACCGATAAATATAATCCATTGCATTCCTATCATTCCTGTTCCCATACTGTTTTCTTTACTTTAAATTAATAATCCAAATTTGTCTTTTCAAATATCAGAACAAATTGTTTGCCAAATATAACGGAAGATTGGCAGGATACCACAAGAATTAACACAGATTATAGATTTTCCGCCAGAAACATTGATTTCTCCTCAGCCGAGCACCAATTCAACCACTTTATCGGTTTCGGTCGGCACTTCATCAAGCAGCAGGGTGATGCCGCCTTCCACCCGCTTGAACTTCAGTGATTGACGGGTAACGAAGTCGAGCGCCTGTTTCACCTGCTTGCCTTCCAGTGGCAGGAAGAGCGCCTTGTCGGGCAGGTTCAGGATGTGTACAAACAGGCGGTTCCCCTTTTGTGTCGTCACTCCCCAGTCGTGTGGAGTAATGCATCCGCCACGCGTGCCGTAAATGGTTTCGCCATAAGTCTGCATCCATTCGCCGACCTCCTTCAGGCGTTGTACAGCCACTTCGGGCAGACAGCCGTCGGGCTGAGGGCCGATGTTCATCAGCAAGTTGGCATCCTTGCCTGCCGCCTTCACCAAGTAGTGAATCAAAGCCTTAACCGACTTGTAGTTCTGGTCGGTAATCTTATATCCCCACATGCCGTTCATGGTTTCGCACGTCTCCAGCGGCAAGCTGCTGACGTCCTGTCCCGAAAGTCCAGCCTTGTTTTCGCCCGGCAGATCGCGCTCGAAAATCTGGATATCTTCGCCTTCGAAAGGCACCTGATGGTGGTTGTTGCCTACAAGGCAGGCAGGTTGCAACTTGTGGATAAGCTCATACTGTCCGGGAAGCTGCCAGTCGAAGTCGGGATTCTGATCCTGATCCCACCAACCATCAAACCAGATGGCTCCTATCGGGCCGTAGTTGGTAAGCAGTTCGGTGAGCTGGTTGTTCATAAACTGATAATAGGTAGGCCAGTTGCCTTTGGCGTCGGGACGTCCTGTCCCGCGGCCGGTACGGCCCCATGGGTAATCTTCGCGATACCAGTCGAGGTGCGAATAATACAGGTGCAGACGGATGCCCTGCTTGTGACACTCGTCGGCCAGTTCCTTCAGGATGTCGCGCTTGAAAGGAGTGGCATCGACTACATTGTAATCGGAGTACTGGGTATGGAACATGGAGAATCCTTCGTGATGACGGCTGGTGAAGCAGATATACTTGGCACCCGAAGCCTTGATGGCAGCCACCCATTCGGCTGCGTTGAAGCGGGATGGATAGAAACCTCCTGCCAGTTTGGCATACTCCTTATAGTTCAGGTTGTTGTTGGTCATGGTCCACTCGCCCGTAGCCAGCATGGCATACAAGCCCCAGTGCAGGAAGATACCAAAACGGGCATCGCGAAACTCCTGGCGGGATTTCAGATTCTCCTCAGTAGGAACATAATGCTGGGCACGCAGCGGAAGTGACAAGCCGGCCAGCAACAGCAGGGAAGCAAGAAAATGTGTTTTCATAAATCACCATTGTTTTTTGTAAAAGCTACCTCAGTACCCGTCAATAAGTAAGCTATATTCAGATCCCGATGTAACCTTATAGTTATACTATATTATATATAATGTATCCCATGCCGGCAGAACAGACAACCGTTCTGCCACCACGGGCGTACAACATACAAAGTTAATGAAATCGATGAAAACCGCGAATAAAAACAGCGAATAATGCCGTTTTTACCACAACTTATGAACCTGCTCCTTGATATATTCATCGTATACATCACGCACCACCTTCATCTCTTCGTCAGTAAATGCAGGAAGGGCAGAAGCGGCTGCATTGGCTGCAATCTGGGCAGGTGTGCTGGCTCCGGGAATCACCGTGCTGACAGCATCGTACATCAGAATGTAGCGTAAGGCAGCCAAAGCCAGGTTGTCAGTATTCAACCGTTCTTTGAGCACTTGTGCCGCCTTAACGCCGGTAGTATAATCGACACCGGAAAAGGTTTCGCCTTTATCGAAAAATTCTCCGTTACGATTGTACGAACGGTGGTCGTCTTTACCAAAGGTAGTTTCCAGCGTATATTTTCCCGAAAGCAACCCACTTGCCAAAGGCACCCGGACAATAATCCCCACATTCTGCTGCTTGGCTTTAGCGAACAGTTCATCAGCCGGACGCAAACGGAACATGTTGAATATGATTTCTATGGCCGAGATGTCGTGGTTCATTGCTTCCAGAGCCTCATCGATACGTTCCACGCTTACTCCATAATGCAGAATACGGCCTTCCCGCTTCAACGCATCGAGCGTATCGAACACTTCCTGCTTGGAGTAGACCTCCGAAGGCGGACAGTGCAGAAGTACCATGTCGAGACAATCCCGTTGCATATTCTGCAAGGAGTTGAAAACAAACCGACGGATGTTTTCGGCATTATAGCCTTCCGCATTATGAGGATTAAGTCCCCGACCACATTTCGTCACCACGTAAATGCGCTCGCTACGTCCTTTCAAGAACTCGCCAATAGTTTTTTCGCTCAATCCGCCCTGATAAATATCGGCTGTATCGAAGAAATTAATGCCTTGCTCACATGCTGCTTCAAGCGTTTTGAAGGCTACTTCTTTATCGAAAGGATCGCCCCACTTCGAACCCAGCTGCCATGTGCCAAGTGAAACCTCGCTGATACGAAAGCCGGTTTTCCCTAAAATTCTGTAATTCATAATGTCAGTCCTTTTTTATAATTATACCAGTAAGCAATAATAGTATATCCATATCTGCAATTATAAGCACAAAGATAGTATACGACATTGAATTAATAAATACATGAGAAATTATACATATACCGATAAATTAACTGGTATACTGACTTACAACAGAATATAATTCATACTTTTGCGCATAAAACAAAAATAAGCCATGTACAAAAGAAAAAATCCTTTGGATCTGTCGTGCGGCATCCGCATCACCATGTGTGTGATAAGTTCAAAATGGAAACCTTGCATCATCGATGCCTTACGCGAGGGGCCTAAACGTCCCAGCCAGCTTCATCGGGAAATACCGGAAGCCATCAACCGCGTACTGGACCAGAACCTCCGCGAGTTGGAAGAAGACCAGATCATAGCCAAGACTATTTATCCGGAACTGCCACCCCACAGCGAATACCATCTGACAGAACTGGGTAAAAGCCTGCTGCCCATCATCGACATAATGGACGACTGGGGAGAAGAACACCGCCACATCTACGAAGCCCTGAAACTGTAAACGGCTACGTACTGCCCCAGCCGGTAATACCCCGGAAAACTTCTCGCTCGTGCTCAATAAAAAAGAAGAGAGCCTGTCCGGAAACCACGATTACGCAACATCCCCGCCATCAGGCAGCGAACAAGGCATCATGTTTTTCCTGACAAGCCCTCTTCTTATTTTTCTTTCGAATCCGAAATCCTGGCTTATTCTTCGGTATATCGTTCGATCGTCTGTTCGCGGTCGGGACCTACTGAAACGATTTTAACGGGTACGCCCAACTGTTCTTCCAGGAAGGTGAGGTACGCATTGAACTCTTCAGGGAATTCGTCTTCACTCTGCATCTTGGTCATGTCGGTCTTCCAACCCGGCAGTTCTACATAAACTGGCTCTACACCTTCAGTAATGTCGTAGGGGAAGTATTCGATTTCTTCACCGTTCATTCTGTAAGCTACGCATGCCTTGATGGTATCGAATGTGTCGAGCACATCGCTCTTCATCATAATCAGTTTGGTAACGCCGTTGATCATCACCGAATACTTCAAAGCTACCAGGTCGATCCATCCACAGCGACGTTTACGACCTGTCACTGCTCCGAACTCATGTCCCAGTGCTCCGATCTTCTCACCGGTTTCGTCGAACAGCTCGGTAGGGAACGGACCAGCTCCGACACGTGTACAGTAGGCCTTAAAGATACCGTATACATCTCCAATCTTATTAGGAGCTATACCCAGACCTGTGCAGGCTCCGGCACAAATGGTGTTGGAAGAGGTTACAAACGGATAAGAACCGAAATCGATGTCGAGCATCGTGCCCTGTGCACCTTCGCACAACACCGACTTGCCTTCCTTCAACAGTCCGTTTACTTCGTGCTCGCTGTCTACCAGCGGGAACTGCTTCAGGTATTCGATACCCTCAAACCAGGCTTTCTCCAGTTCGGTCAGGTCGTATTCATAGTTCAGGCTCTTCAGGATTTGCTCGTGACGGGCCTTGGCAGCTGCATATTTCTGCTCGAAGTTGTGCAGGATGTCGCCTACGCGCACACCGTTACGGCTGATCTTGTCGGTATACGTAGGGCCGATTCCCTTACCGGTAGTACCTACTTTGGCATCGCCTTTGGCAGCTTCGTAAGCAGCATCCAGAATACGATGAGTAGGCAGAATGAGGTGTGCCTTCTTGGAGATGTGCAAACGCTCCTTCAACGGATGTCCGGAAGCTTCCAGCGCCTCGGCCTCAGCCTTGAACAAAGCCGGATCGAGCACGACACCATTACCGATGATATTTACCTTGTCACCTTGAAAAATACCCGAGGGGATGGAACGGAGCACATATTTCTGTCCTTCGAACTCCAACGTATGACCGGCATTCGGTCCACCCTGAAAACGTGCTACTACATCGTACTTCGGAGTTAATACGTCGACGACTTTGCCTTTGCCTTCGTCGCCCCATTGCAATCCTAATAGAATGTCTACTTTCATTTTTCTTTTTTATTATTGTTGTTCTTATTTTTCCGTTTGTTGGCACGCTCGCACCTGCTGCACAAGCCATACATATATAATGAATAGTGCGTCAGGTTGAAACGCCCCAGTCTGGTATTTTCAATAGCATGCTGCAGCTCTTCGTTCTGAAACTCGGTCACCTTGCCACACTGCGTACAGATCTGATGATGATGCGTATCGCGGTTATAACATTTTTCGTACTGGGAAGATGTGCCAAACTGGTGCTTGATGACCAGCCGGGCATTGATAAGCAGAATAATGGTATTGTAGAGGGTGGCACGGCTGACACGGAAATTCTCCTGATCGGCCATCAGCGAGTAAAGCGTATCAATGTCGAAATGCCCGTCAATGGAATAGATGGTATCGAGTATGGCGTAACGTTCGGGTGTCTTGCGATGCCCGTGCGCATTGAGATATTCGGTGAATATCTGCCTGACCGTATCTTTCACATTCTGACTTTCCATATCGGGGTAGCAGTAAATTACAGCTTACAAAGTTAAGCCTTTTTTGTTGAAAGCAAGTGATAATAGGGATTTTTTCTTTAGAAACTACAGAGAAAGAGAGAAAAATAGATTTCCAAAGTAAAGACATAATATCTAAAGTAAGGACATCATATAACTACTTACTACTGATAATACATTAGTATGACTACCTACTATTGATATTACTACTGATATTATTTATAGTATGACTACTTACTACTGATATTACTACTTAATTAACTACTCATAAGTAGTAACGAAGAAAATCGGGAAAAGTTTCTTTTTTTTGTAACTTTCTTACTACTTTTT
>NZ_FR883017.1:10934-29308 GCF_000435115.1 Bacteroides sp. CAG:633
TCGGAAGAGGGAAAAGGAAGGAGAGAAACAAATCTTGGGCTCTTGGCTAAAAATACTAATTTTGCATACAAAAACCTGTTTCAAAAGCTAATACCTTTTGAAATACCCAACATGGCAACTTTTCGGTTAAGAAAAATTACCTCCGAAAGCCCCTTTGGAAAAATTCTCCATCGCAAATTCCCAATCCAGATTTCGCAATTTCTGAATGTTCCAAACTCACGTCTCAGAGACCAATCCATCCCCAATTCGTTAAGGGCTCAGGAATAAGTACTTAGCTATAAAACAAAACGTTCTTTCGAATTCAAAAGCCACGGAAGCACCCTTCAAAAAAGACTTTTGCTATTATTTTATAGCTTAGTGCTGCAAACATAGGCAAAAACGCTATTAAAAAATATGTATTATGTGTAAAAAAAACTAAACAACAGAACAACCTAAACAGATTTTCTCCGTTATACTATCTAAAAGAGAGAAGAAGAGCATCAAAAGCAAATGATAAAATAGATTACAAAGTAAAACCATAATCCATACAAATAAGACCAGCTTCGCCATCCCATTATTTCACCATCCACTCTCATAACACAGCCCTCATGGCCTAAACTTCGCTGGGATATGCCCATAGAGACAACAGGACATAGCCCAACAAGCACCCCCATAAAGCCATCGCGACAAACCCATCACAAAAAACAATCAGATTATTAACCCCAAATAAATATCACGAATATGGCATTCTATAAAAAAGCATACAATAAGAAAACCGAAGTATATTATCCCCGTGCCATCACCATAGGCACCGCCATCAATACCGACCAAATAGCAGAAGCATTGGCCGACAGAAGCACCGTCACCAAAACGGACGTTAAAGCCGTATTGACGGAAATGGCAGACGTCATGTCACAATACATGGCCCAAGGCAAAAGCGTAAAACTGGAAGGACTCGGTTCTTTCCGATTAGGACTGAACACAAAAGGCGTGAAAAACGAAGAAGACTTCGATTTCCAGACACAACTGCAACGCGTAAAAGTAAATTTCACCCCCGAGACCACCTATCCTGCTTCTACAGGAGCAGCCACCCGCAGTATGGTTAGCAAAAGCCTCGAATGGATTGAATACGACAAAGCACTGACCACTCCTGACAGCAGCGAAGTAGGGACTTCATCCGGAGGTGGAGGTGAGGATCCGTTAGGATAAGCTGAACCCGTAAAAACGCAAATAAGCTGATAAAATGTAGAGGGTGTTTTATCAGCTTATTTGTTATCAAATATCGTCAGCAAAACATAAAGTACAATGCTATTGGAAAGCTATTAAAAAGGGGCTTGTCCCAACAAAACACAGCAACCTCTAAAACTCAAAATTAGATTTTCCACTTGAAAGTCCTGATTACATTATCAAAATCCATCTTCCATCTATGAGCATCACGTACCCTATACGACAAGATTACATGCGCCATTTTATCATCATTAAAGAAAAGATAGTGAAATACATGCGTATAATTATGACCAGTTCCTTTCCGTATATACTCTACCCTAATCCCATATAAATTTTCTATCTTTACCCAACGCACAGTAGGCGTGGTAATAGCCTTAAATTCTGTATCCACTTCGCCTGCCACAGCTTTTTCCTGCAAAGTATGAATATCCTCCGCTGTAAGATCCATAGATTCGGAAGACTTCAAAAAATCCCCAGGGCTTCCTCTCTCAATATCCAATATGATCCGACAATATGTTTGAAATGCCGCAGAATCCATTACAGCCAAATCTTTCTGTTGAAAAACGGGAGTGGAAATATTTATCTTATAACCATGCCAATCCGTATTTCTAACTCTTTGAGTATACAAATCATCGCTTTTTCTCAATTCCACAGTAGGAGGCACGCTAATATAAAAATCATCTCCCACCATATACTTTGTCCAATCCGCAGGAGGAGTATAGGCAAACATCTCAAAAGGTTGCACCGGCTGTGTTTCCGTTGAAAGTTTCTCGTCGTCACCGCTTCGTAAATCATGCAAAGTTTCCCTTCTTAACGCTTTTACTCCATAAAGATATCCCAACAACAGAAGATAGATGCAACTTATCCCGACAGCTACCCAACAACTATAGTTTTTTTTCATCATCTGTTTTTTCTGGATTGTCTTTAAAGCCTTGATATACCCAAATCGCAGCTAAATATAATATAAATTCCACAATAAGAATAACAAAGAATATAGATGGAGCCTCACTTTCATCCGCTACTCCCCCTGTTACAATAATTGAGGATAAAATCCATAATACACATAATAATCTGTTGTAGCCTCTATTTAAAGGGAACCAATAATTATTATGATTTGAGTTCTTAGTTTTCACAGGTTCATTTTTCCCCCATCTCAAAAAACTATTCCTACTTTCCTTTTTCTCGGTTATTTCTTCGATTTTCATAACTTATAATATTATCGCAAATAAAATCATAACGTAAGCTATAGATAAGACCACACATGCAATTCCGACTGTGAGCCATCTTTCCTGAACCTTCTCAAAGTGTTCAACAGACTTCCACCTTTTACCATCCCATGCGAGTTTATTTCCTTCTATACCAAGATACAGACATATAATTATTATCAAAATAGAGAAAAACCAGTTTTGAAATAACGCTAATAGCAACATGAATAATCCTAAACCAATTTTGCCATTAAATAGACACCATAATCCTCCAGACAAAAAGGCTCCCCAGTTAAAAGAATTAATTTTGGAAGGAAATGTCTTTTCATCAAAAGTGATCTTAAATTTCTTATTACAATGACGACATTTCATAATTGCTTCTGTTTCATTTACATAATTGCAAACAGAAAGTTCTTTTCCACAATTCGGACATACAGCCTTTTCCATGATAGTCCCCACATTATTATCTCCAGCCCCCAAGATAGTTATAAAAACACGAAGCGTGGAACTGCAATGCCCACGTCTAAAGTTGAGGTCCTGAGAAAACCTTGATACAAGTGTAGGAAATAGCAGCCCACGCTATATGCGTGAGAACCACTATGCTATCCTCTTGTATCAATTCGAAATTTCTCAGGTTTCAACTTTACAAGATAAGCATAACGCTTCTTAAAATTCTAATATGTATTGTGCAGAGTCGCTACTCTTGCACGGCAAAAATATAAAAAAAGAACTGCACTCCAAAGGTTTAATAAAAACTTTTGAAGTACAGTTCTTCCTTTTTTTGAATTCCCCCTTCTTACTTACGTCTTTACCCTCCTACTTCATCCTTTACCAAGCCATACAAAAGCTGTTCCGATTCTTGGGAAGAATCCTTCATCCCCTCGACACGGCGACAAACCATAAAGGCATGCTCTTCGCTGTGCTGCATGAAGCGACGAATGGCGGCCATAGCGGCACTGCGTACCTGATACCCACCCGACAGAAAGGCACAAACTGCCTGATCGAGAAACTCATTGGACACGCGGTCGGTCATGTCGCCCTTCTTTAACAACAGACGGGCAATGGTCAGGAAACCGCAGACCTGTGCAAGTTCGCGCTCGTCGGCAATCCATTGGAAAGCCTTGGCCGGAGCATACGGCAAATGCTGGAAAAGATTCATCGATGTAAGTTCGGCAATCTCGTTGTTGGGCATGGTGTCCACCCAGATATCGGCAATCTCGGGATAGAACGTGTCAACGGGTTGCAGCAAACCAGCCAGAATCTTGCACTCGCGAATGTCTTCTTTCCACAAGGCCTGCGCCAGCGCATGATCTTTCTCGTAAGCAGCAGCTATGCTTTTGATACGCGGCAGTTCCACACCAAAATTCAGTTTATAGACAAGACCTTTCTCGCGCATACTTTGCGACACGGCACCGTTCATCGAAAGGCGGAGCTGGGTCTTGATATCTTTCAGTTGTTCGTGTAAGTCCATCATTCAAATGCGGTATATAAAATCATTTTAGGCACGGATGACACGGATTTTCACGGATTATCTTTATTTTCCTCTCCGTGTTTTTCCGTGTAATCCGTGCCTGAATTATCCAAACAAAGCAACCTCAGGCCTTATTCGTTAACATAAGGCAGAGTAGCATAATCCTTGCTATAGCGAAGCATCTGCTCGGCATAACCTTCGTCGTAGGTCACCTTTACATCGGTGATATTGCCATTGGCATCGGTTACAGCCTCGTACTTCGGATTGACAAAACCCTTGTAAGGAGCCAGGTTCAGCTTCTTGTAGCGATCGAGCACCTCGGCATGAAGTTCAGGATCGACCTTTACGGCATAGTTCTCGACCAGCTGACGGGCTGCCTCGAAATCGCCGGTCGACTTGATACGCTGTATCTCGGCCAACAGATCGCCGAACAGGGTACGCACTTTAGCATAATCGTTCACTACCACGTAGGTCTTGCCATCTTTCTTCTTCAGTTCGACCACCTTGTCGGCAGCACCCTTCTCGTACACCCAACGGGCTATCAGGGCACGGTTGCGCATGTGGGCTTCCTCAATCTGATTACCCGGCTCAATACGAACCAACTGCGTCATCAAGCCATTCATCAGATAAGTATAGAACTGCGCTTTGTAAGCATCGGCATCGGGCAGCAGGCCAAGCTCGACCAGTTTAGGATCGGCTACGTAATACAAACCGAACAGGTCGGCACGGGCTTCTTCGATGGTAGAGCCATAAGCCTTCAGTGCATCAGGATCGACACCCGGAAGCAACTTGCCGGAACCATGTCCCAGACACTCGTGCAAGTCGGTATGAAGTTCATCGGTCAGGTCGGCATACTTGTTGATGTTGTCCAACTCGGCCTGGCTATAAACGAATTCTTCATTGAAACCATTGCCATGAGCTGCTTTGTTGTAAGCATCGGTAATGTTCCCAATAGTGACCGACTTCGAACCATGCTGGCTACGGATCCAGTTGGCATTGGGCAGGTTGATACCGATAGCCGTAGACGGGTACAAATCGCCCGCCAGGATGGCTGCGGTAATAACCTTGGCCGATACGCCCTTCACCTGCTCTTTCTTGAACTGCTTATCAACAGGCGAATGATCTTCAAACCACTGTGCATTGCTACTGATGATCTCGGTGCGGCGGGTAGCCTCAAGGTCTTTAAAATTAACCAGCGATTCCCAGCTTGCCTTCATGCCCAGCGGGTCGCCATAGCTTTCGGTAAAGCCGTTCACAAAATCGATACGTGAATTCAGGTCTTTCACCCAAAGGATGGCATAGTCATCGAATGTCTTCAAGTCGCCCGTCTCGTAATATTCTACCAGCTTGGCAATAACGGCCTTCTGTTCGGGCGTCTCGGCTACAGTTTCGGCTTTCCTCAGCCAATAAACAATCTTTTCAAGAGCTTGTCCGTAAAGACCGCCGACCTTCCATACTTTCTCCTGAATTTTTCCGTTTTCCTTCACCAGACGGCTGTTCAGTCCGTAAGAAACCGGAGTTTCATCTTTCGGATCCTTCAAAGCGTTATAAAAGTCTTCGGCCTCTTTCTGCGTCACTCCTTCGTAATAGTTGCAGGCAGAAGTGAGCACCAGATCTTCGCCATCGGCCTGATTAACACGCTTGGGCATCACAGCCGGATCGAAAATCACCGGAAATATCTCATCGCAGAACTGATCCAATGTCTGCCCTTCGGCCAAAGGAAGTTCGGAAGCATCTACACTGGCCAAAGCCTGCTTGAAAAATTCGGGAGTAAAGCCCGGCACAAACTTCTCGCATCCGTAATGATGGTGAATGCCGTTGGAGAACCATACCCGTTTCAGATACACTTCCATTGCCTTGAAATCGGCAGAATTCTTATCGCCTTTATAGCCGGTATAAACAGCTTCGAGTGCACGGCGAATACGAAGATTGTATTTACCATTCTGGTCGAACAGAATATCGCGACCCTGCAAAGCCGCTTCAGTCAGGTAGTAAACCAGTTCTTTCTGTTTCAGGGACAGGTCTTCAAACCCAGGCACCCGATAACGTAAAATCTGTAAATCAGCAAATTGTTCCACTGTATAATCAAATTTGTCTGCCTCGGCAGTTGTTGTTTTGGGATTTCCGCCACATGCAGCCAATAAAGCTACCCCAGCGGCCATCGATAATAATTGTTTCTTCATCATATTCAAAATAAGGACAAGATTCGCATTAAAATAAACTACTCAAAAAAAACAGTAGCTAATGATATCTGTATTTTTAAACGAGAAAAGGAAGTATTCCAAAACCCAGTTTCAGAATATTTCCTTTTTACGAGCTTTCCCACTTTCGCAAACTCAATTAACCATTCCCATGTTGTGTCATGAAATTAAATTTGCGAAACTCGGCCAAGCTTTATGCAAGCTTTTCACTTTTTATTTTTCTCGGCATGACGTTTACGGTAACCGTTTGGAGTCTCGCCCATATTCTTGTAGAATGCAGCATAGAACGACTGACGATTGGCGAAGCCTACCATCGTGCTGATTTCTTCTACATTTTTGTCGGCACAACGCTTATCGGTCAACAAATGCAATGCATCCTTGATTCTATATTCATTCAACAAACAAGAATAATTCATTCCAAAACGAGAATTAACCACAGCAGACAAATAACGTGTATTTGTTTGTAACTCCTTTGCCAAATCTTTGGCTGAATAATCGGGATCTCTGTACTTCTTCTGCACAACAATAATGTTCAATATTTTGTCGTACAACTCATCTGCCAATTCCGGACGGATCAAAGAACGGTAGGCAGCATTCTTTTCTTTCTTCTCGCGCAGGTTGTAAGGACGCTTCTTTGAAGTTTCTTCCTGCACTTTGTTTTCTAAATCACTCATTTTACTTAACTGGTTAGGGGTTTATTCATTTCAAGAAAATCTCAACAATTTCCTTATTAGACTTTACAAAAGTCTGACATTTTTTTTTTATATGCAACTTTTTCCGTACATATTTTTAGTGCATAAACATGCAAAATATGGATATAAAGCGTCTAAAGCAGGTCTAATAAGATTTTTTAACGTATAATTGCTTTCTACACTTGACAAATTAATAATAAACAAGCATTCAAAGAATTGCAGACATTCCTGATAAATAATGTAATTTTGTCCCCTGAAACCAAACATCATTTTATGCTACATACCCTCAAGACATATTTCGGTTACGACAGTTTCCGCCCCCAACAAGAAGAAATTATCCGTCACCTGCTACAGAAAAAAGATGCGCTGGTACTAATGCCTACCGGAGGAGGCAAATCCATTTGTTACCAGATACCTGCACTTCTTTGCGAAGGTACAGCCATCGTAATTTCTCCACTTATTTCCTTGATGAAAGATCAGGTAGAGAGTCTGTGTACCAACGGAATAGCTGCCGCTGCGCTGAACAGCAACAATGATGAAACCGAGAACATGCAGATCCGCCGTTCCTGCATGGAAGGCAAACTGAAACTACTGTATATCTCGCCAGAAAAACTGTTGGCCGAAGCCAACTACCTGTTGCGCGACATACACATCTCGTTTTTTGCCATCGATGAAGCACATTGCATCTCGCAATGGGGACACGACTTCCGCCCCGAATATACCCAACTGGGTATTTTGCGAGACATGTTTCCACGGATACCTATCATTGCCCTGACCGCCACCGCCGACAAACTGACCCGGCAGGACATCGTTAAACAGATGCGACTACGAGAGCCGCGCATCTTTATATCATCATTCGACCGTCCCAACCTAAGTCTGACTGTGAAACGAGGGTATCAGCAAAAAGAGAAAAGCAAAGCGATTCTCGACTTTATAGAAAGACACCGGGGAGAAAGCGGAATCATCTACTGTATGAGCCGGAACAAAACGGAAACAGTAGCACAAATGCTACGGAAAAACGGAATACGGGCAGCCATCTATCATGCTGGACTGGAGACAGAAAAACGAAATCAGGCACAGGAAGATTTCATCAACGACCGCGTACAGGTGGTATGCGCCACAGTCGCCTTTGGCATGGGGATCGACAAAAGCAACGTGCGCTGGGTGATACACTATAACCTGCCCAAAAGCATTGAAAGCTTTTATCAGGAGATTGGACGTGCCGGACGCGACGGACTGCCCAGTGACACCCTGCTATTTTACTCTATGGCTGACCTCATTCTACTGACTAAGTTTGCTACCGAAAGCGGGCAGCGTGATATTAATCTGGAAAAGCTGCACCGCATGCAACAGTATGCCGAAGCCGACATCTGCCGGCGGCGTATTCTGCTGAACTACTTCGGCGAACAGCGAACGCACGATTGTGGTAATTGCGATGTATGCAGAAATCCGCCCGAGCGCTTCGACGGTACCATCATCGTACAAAAGGCTTTAAGCGCCATCGCACGTACCAACCAGCAGGTAGGCACACAAATGCTGATAGACATTCTGCGAGGCAACCTGAACGCAGAGCTGAAAGAGAAAGAATACCATCAGTTGAAAACATACGGAGCAGGACGAGACATTCCTGCCCGCGACTGGCAAGACTATCTGCTGCAAATGCTACAACTGGGATACTTCGAGATAGCCTATAACGAAAACAATCATTTAAAGATTACTCCTGCCGGCAGCGACGTACTCTTCGGCAGGGAAAAAGCAAGTCTGGTAGTCATCAGACGCGAAGAAACAAAAGATAAGAAACAAAGCAAATACAGAAAGGTTGTCAGTACGCCCCAACTCCCCCTCGCCGGCATCGAAACCGGAGAAGAAGAACTGTTCGAAGCATTAAAAGCCTTACGCAAGCGTCTGGCCGACGAAGAAGTCCTGCCCGCCTACATTGTATTATCCGATAAAGTATTGCACCTGTTGGTGCAACAAAGGCCAACCACTATCGAAGCATTCGGAAACATCAGTGGCATAGGCGAATACAAGAAACGCAAATACGGCCAAGCCTTCGTCGAACTAATCAGACGATTTGTCTGAGGTGTAACGCTTTATTTGCTCTGGCGCATCAAGTCGCGGACTTCGCTTTGAGGAACTCCCAACGAAACTGCTTTTTCAAAATCCTGTTTAGCCTGAGCCTTCTTCTTCTGAAGCAGATAAATACGCCCACGCATCAGATAGGCTTCGGCCTGGCTGGGGTCGAGCTGAATAGCTTTCTCCAAATCAAGCATAGCCAGATCGCTTTTCAGCATATCCAGCTCCACACCGGCACGGGCCACATAGATAACAGCCAGTTCATGCGGTGTATAAGGTGTCGCCCCACCCTTATCGGCCAGCATTCCATCGAGCACCATCAAGGCTTCATCATACTTAGTGTCGCGCTGACAGAGTGTGGCCAATCCCAACCGACCACTGTAACTTTGCGGTTCCACCTTCAGTAAAGTATCGTAATCCTGACGGGCCAACTTATAGCTTCGCTGCTGCATGTAGATATATGCACGCATCAACAAAGCCTCACGATTGTGCGGATCAAACTCCAGAACCTGAGAATAATCGGCACGGGCTTTATCGTCTTGCCCCAGTTCCAAAGCAAGCGTAGCATGATTCATCAAAATAGGAATGGACATAGGTGCGATGTTCAATGCCATCCGATAAGACTCCAAAGCCAGTTCATACCGGTGTTGCCGGCGCTGGATAGTGCCCAGATTGGAAAACAGCAAGGCATTATGCGGATTGGCAGGTTCGAGCTGCAATGCCTGACGGATGTATGACTCAGCCTGCTGAAGACTGTCCTGTTCGGTCGCTGCCACCGCACGCTCGCACAATTCGTTATAAGTCTGCGCCGCAGCCGGAAGAATAGAGAAAGCTGCCAGAAGAAAAGAAAACGTAATTTGTTTCATAAGTCAAAGAAGGATTAGTAGGGAAAAAACAAATCAATACAGCCCTGATGACATATAGCGTTCGCCTGTATCGGGCAAAAGTACAACAATACATTTATCTTTCATCTCGGGCCGATTTGCCAAAACACTGGCGGCATGAAGCGCAGCACCCGAAGAGATACCGGCAAGCAGTCCTTCGGTAGCAGCCAGCTCGCGGGATGCACGGAAAGCATCGTCATCGGCCACTGGAATAACCTCATCTATAACAGAAGCGTCGTAATTGCCCGGTATGAAATTAGCACCGATTCCTTGAAGGCGATGTGGTCCTGGCTTACCGCCTTCGAGTACAGGCGATGCAGCCGGTTCGACAGCTACTACACGAACCCGAGGATTATGTTTCTTCAACGCACGGGCTACTCCGCTGACTGTACCTCCCGTCCCGACTCCTGCCACGAAGACATCGACCTTTCCGTCCGTATCGGCCCACACTTCTTCGCCGGTCGTACATTCATGTACGGCAGCGTTCGACGGATTATCAAACTGTTGAAGAATAACGGCACCGGGCGTAGCATCGCGCAATGCCTCGGCTTTGGCAATGGAACCCGCCATACCTTCGGCACCCGGTGTCAGCACAATTTCCGCTCCAAGTGCTTTCAGCAGGTTACGACGTTCCAGACTCATGGTTTCGGGCATGGTCAGCACCAGCCGATACCCTTTGATAGTAGCGACCATGGCAAGGCCAATGCCGGTATTTCCGCTGGTAGGCTCAATCAGGGTTGCACCGGGTTTCAGCACACCCCGTTTCTCGGCATCTTCAATCATAGCCAATGCCGTACGTGCCTTGACACTGCCCGAAGGATTAAACATTTCAAGTTTTGCCACAAGCGGGCAAGACAAACCATGCAGACGGCTGTATGCTGACAATTCCATAAGCCGCGTATGTCCTACAAGGTCGATAAGGTTCTTTGCTATCTTCTGCATATCACAACTAATTATCTCATTTTATTTTAATATCAGTCTTCCTTTTCCAACCGCACAAAAGAGGTAAAACTGATAGTCTCCAATTGTTTAAAAGCCTCTTTTCGGTATTTGCACTCCAACGGACAGCAATCGCAACGCGAACGGTCAAAGATATTGCAAGGATCCAGATGGACAGTCAACTGAATGCGGTCAGCAAAACGCTCCTCAAGGGCAGCCTTCAGCCGGTCGCCCGATTTGTGTCCTTCTTCTATTGTATAGTACCAAGGTATGGTAAGGTCACAATCCATATACAGAAAACTTCCATACTTAATGACTTTGGTATTGTGAATATCTATCCATTCAGGACCACGCTTCTCGTTGAGAGTTTCGGCCAGCTGTTGCAACAATTCTTCATCGGCTTTATCAAGCAAGTTGGCAGTAGTCTTACGTAAAATAGATATGCCGGTAAAAATGATAATACATCCGAAAAGTAATGCCAGCGCACTATCTATCCACATGATGTGTGTGAAATGCAGCAGCAACAAACCAGCTACCAACCCAATAGTAGAATAGGTATCCGACTGCAAATGCTTGCCGCCTGCCACCAGTGCAACAGATGAATAACGCTTTCCGGTACGGATACTGTACCATCCCATCGCATAATTCAGCAAACCCGAAAGTGCTACAATGATAATACCAATATCGAGCCGCTGTACTTCTACCGGAAAGAACAGCCGTTTGATACCTTCGTAAATAATCATCAGCCCGGCCATACTGATCATGATGCCTTCTACCGAGGCCGAAAGTAACTCAACCTTTCCGTGACCAAAAGGATGACTCTTGTCTTTAGGACGAGCCGACCAATAGAGTGCATACAAGCTCATGGCACCCGCCGCAACATTAACAATACTTTCAAGAGCATCGGTCAGAATACCGACAGAATCTGTCAGCCAATAAGCAACGAACTTCCCTACAAGAATCAGAAAAGAGAGGAGCAGAATCTTCTGCTGCACTCTCTGTTTCAAAACTTCTTCTTTCATCGGACTTACATCAAGCCTTCTTCAAATAATCCACCAGCCAGGCACCTACTTCTTTTGTACCATACTTGGCACCACCTTCTACCTGAATTTCGGGGGTACGAACATTGGCATCGAGCGAAGCATCAACGGCACGACGAATAAGGGCGCCTTCTTCTTTCAAATCAAAATATTCGAAAAGCATAGCCACAGACAGTACCTGAGCCAGCGGATTGGCAATGTTCAATCCTTTGGCCTGTGGCCACGAACCGTGAATGGGTTCGAATACCGGTGTGCTCTCTCCCGTTGAAGCGGAAGGCAACAAACCCATCGAACCACTGATCACAGAACCTTCATCGGTCAGGATGTCACCAAAAGTATTTTCGGTCACCATCACGTCGAAGAAACGCGGTTCCTGAATCATCTTCATGGCTGCATTATCCACAAACATGTAGTCGGTCGTTACTTCAGGGTATTGCGGAGCCATCTCCTGAGCAATCTGACGCCAAAGGCGGGAAGAAGCCAGAACATTAGCCTTGTCGACCACAGTAAGATGCTTGCGACGCTTCATGGCATATTCGAAACCTACGCGAAGGATACGTTCAATCTCGGGACGAGTGTAATAGTTCGTATCCCATGCCTTGTCATTATCCTGATACTTCTCGCCGAAATACATACCGCCCGTCAGTTCACGGATGCAGAGGAAGTCAGCTCCTTCAACCAGCTCGGCACGCAGAGGCGACTTATGAAGCAAACATTTGAAAGTCTGTACGGGACGGATATTGGCAAAAAGTCCCAGTTTCTTGCGCATGGCCAGCAGTCCTTGTTCTGGGCGCACTTTGGCCGTAGGATCATTATCGAACTTAGGATCGCCTACTGCCGAAAAAAGTACGGCATCGGCATTCTTACATATATTATAGGTATCTTCGGGGAAGGGATCGCCCACTTCATCGATAGCATGTGCACCACAAATGGCATATTCATACGTCACCTTGTGACCAAACTTCTCGCAAACGGCGGTCATTACATCCACACCTACGGCGGATATTTCGGGGCCGATACCGTCACCGGCCAATACTGCTACTTTCAGTTCCATATTGTTTATTCGTTATTTTTCAGTAATTCTTTCACTTTATCTTTGTATTTTCTATTCTTACGGAGCCGACGGTCGCCTGCAATGAAACCGCACGTCAGCAAAGCTGACACCACAAGATTCACCAGCAAATTACCGTCTTTCCATTCCTTATCGGGACTGAGCCAACGCAAACCGACGTTGACACCCAGCACCAGAATGAATATCAGCACATAAAGTTGCCAAGGCTTCAATACAATCTTTCTCATCACTTCTTTCAATTTCTATTAGCTGCAAAAACTGTACAAAACCAAAGATACTAAAGTCCCGACAAGGTAGAGTACTTCGCAACGCTAATTTTTGTTTTCGTATTCGTCTTCTATCATGTTCAGCATCTTCATCGTAGCCTTGATAGCAGCTTCCGTCTGGTCGGCATCAAGACCGCGGGTACGGAAAACTTTGTCATCGAAGCTCCATGTGATGACTGTCTGCACGAAAGCGTCGGTACGTCCTCCGGGCGGAATGCTGACAGCATAATTGGTCAGCATGGGGAAACGCCGTCCCAACGTGCCTTTATATACTTTACGCAAGGCACGGACAAAAGCATCGTACTGACCGTCACCGCTACTGTTTTCCTCATACTCCTGTCCGTTGATTTCCACCTTGATGGTAGCCATCGGTTTGAGACCATAAGCCAGATTGACGATGTAACTCTTCAGTTTGACACGCTCGGTACGGACATCGTGTTTCAGGACGTCGGAAACAATGTAGGGCAAGTCTTCTTGCGTGACAAGTTCTTTCTTATCGCCCAGTTCGATGATGCGTTCGGTAACCTTGCGCATGGATTCCTCGTCCAGTTGCAGTCCCAGATCTTCCAGATTCTTACGGATATTGGCCTTACCGGAATTCTTGCCTAAAGCATACTCACGACGACGGCCGAAGCGTTCGGGCAGAAGGTCATTATAGTAGAGATTACGTTTGTTATCACCATCGGCATGAACTCCCGCTACCTGCGTAAAGACATTTTCGCCCACAATAGGTTTGTTGGCAGGAATGGCAATACCGGAGTACGACTCTACCACGCGGCTAACCTCGTTCAGACGACTTTCATCGATGCCTGTCACGGCGTTGAAGTGGTCTTTCAGAATGGCCTGTACACTGGCCAGCGGTGCATTTCCTGCCCGTTCGCCCAAACCATTGATTGTTGTGTGCAAACCGCGGCAACCACTTAACACAGCCGCCAGAACATTGGAAACGGCCAAATCGTAATCGTTATGAGCATGAAAGTCAAAGTGTGCCTGCGGATAACGCTTCTTCATCTTGCGCATGTATTCAATCACTTGCAACGGATTGAGGATACCCAACGTATCGGGCAACATGAAACGGCGAATACCCGTACCAGTCAATGCATCCATCAGCTGAAAAACATAATCGGGCGAATCTTTCATTCCATTACTCCAATCCTCCAGATAGACATTCACCTCCATATCAAGCGACTCTGCGTAATCGACTACAGCATGAATATCGGCAATATGTTCTTCGGGTGTCTTTTTCAACTGGTAGGTGCAATGTTTCATCGAGCCTTTGCACAACAGGTTGATAACACGACAACCGGTAGCATGTATCCAGTCCACAGAAGCATGCCCGTCCACAAAACCAAGCACTTCGACACGCTGCAACAAGCCCCGACGTGCTGCCCAGTCGCATATCATGCGTACGGCATTGGCCTCGCCGTCGGACACACGGGCTGAAGCTATCTCCACGCGATCTACCTTCAGCTCCTCCAACAGCAGACGAGCAATCATCAGCTTTTCATGAGGCACGAAAGATACACCGCTGGTCTGTTCGCCGTCGCGCAGCGTGGTGTCCATTATTTCTATTTTTGGATGATTCATTATTTATCAGTTATTATAGCATACAGATGACACAACGTATAAACAACCTGTGGCCATCTCGTAAAATCAGTGTCATCCGCGTACTTTCGATTCGTACTCTTCTATCTTCCCTTTGTTCTCTACAAGGAAATCGATGTCATCCAGTCCGTTCATCAGACAATGCTTCTTGTAAGCATTGATTTCGAAAGTTTCGCTACGGCCTGTCACCTTGTTGGTTACGGTCTGGGCTGGCAGATTTACTTCGACTTCAGCCTTCGGATTGGCAGCAATACTGTCGAAGAGTTCCTGCAAGAAGCTTTCGCTTACTACTACAGGCAATACGAAGTTGTTCAGTTCGTTATTCTTATGAATATCGGCAAAGAAACTGGAAATGACTACACGGAAACCATATCCGGCAATGGCCCAGGCAGCATGTTCGCGACTAGAACCGGAACCGAAATTCTTTCCGGCCACAAGAATACAACCACTGTAAGTAGGATTATTCAGCACGAAATCCTTATTCAAAGTTCCGTCGGCATTGTAACGCCAGTCACGGAAAAGGTTGTCGCCAAAGAACTTTTCCTCGCGGGTAGTGGCTTTAAGAAAACGGGCAGGAATAATCTGGTCTGTATCTACGTTCTCCAATGGAAGAGGTACGCAGGTAGAAGTTATGATGTTGAATTTCTGTTTCATCTTGATGAATGAAGAATTAAGAATGAATAATTAAGAATTTTCAGGAATGAAGAACCAAGAACAAAGAACAAACATCCGCTATATGCTGCACACAGAGGAAATTCTTCATTCTTAATTCTTCATTCTTCATTTATAAAAGTTCTCGCGGATCGGTTATCACACCCGTCACAGCAGCAGCGGCAGCAGTCAGCGGACTGGCCAGCAACGTGCGTGAACCGGGTCCCTGACGTCCTTCAAAGTTACGATTCGAAGTAGATACTGCATACTTACCTGCGGGCACTTTATCATCGTTCATTGCCAGACAAGCCGAACAACCGGGCTGACGGATCTCGAAACCGGCCTCGGCAAGTACTTTGTCCAAACCTTCTTCGCGTATCTGTGCATCGACCATCCACGAACCGGGCACCAGCCACGCTACTACGTGCGAAGCCTTTTTCCGTCCCTTTACGATGGAGGCAAAAGCACGGAAGTCCTCGATGCGGCCATTGGTACATGCTCCTAAGAATACATAATCAATCTGTTTGCCCAGCAACTGTTCGCCCGGCTGGAAACCCATATAGTCGAGCGACTTTCTGAACGATGCCTGAGCAGCCTCGCCCATACCTTCTGTAGTAGGAATGTGCTGTGTAATGCCCATTCCCATACCGGGATTGGTTCCGTAAGTAATCATAGGTTCAATGTCGGCTGCATCGAAACGTACTTCTTTGTCGAATACGGCATTGTCGTCACTCTTCAATGTTTTCCAATAAGCTACAGCCTTATCCCATGCTTCGCCTTTCGGTGCATATTCTCTACCTTTTATATAGGCAAATGTCACTTCATCGGGGGCTACCATACCACCACGTGCCCCCATCTCGATCGAAAGGTTGCACAGCGTCAGTCGGCCTTCCATTGTCAGGCTGCGTACGGCCTCACCGGCATATTCTACAAAATAGCCCGTAGCTCCGCTGGTCGTCATCTTCGACATCATGTAGAGGGCCAGATCTTTGGCTGTCACACCCTTGCCCAATTGTCCGTCTACAGTAATGCGCATTGTCTTCGGACGAGTCTGAAGAATGCACTGTGAAGCCATAACCATCTCGACTTCACTGGTACCGATACCAAAAGCTACCGCACCCATTGCTCCGTGAGTCGAAGTATGCGAGTCGCCACATACAATCGTCATGCCCGGTAAGGTCAGACCACGTTCGGGACCTACTACGTGAATAATACCATTCTTTGGATTCATCATGCCGAAATGTGTCAGTCCGAATTCTTCGGCATTACGGGCCAAAGTATCGACTTGTGTACGCGAAACAGGATCTTCGATAGGCTTGTCCTGGTCGTGTGTCGGAGTATTATGATCGGGCATACAGAATATCTTCTCAGGGCGGAAACAGCGGAGTCCGCGTGCACGCAGCCCTTCGAAAGCCTGCGGACTGGTCACTTCGTGGCAATAAAGGCGGTCAATATAGAGTTGTGTAGGGCCGTCCTCCACTTTCTGTACCACGTGGGCGTCCCAGATTTTATCAAACAGTGTATTCATTTTCTAAAACAGTTATTTATACAAATCAATTGCTTAAGAGAAAGTTATATAATATATAAGGTATAGATCAATCCAACTTGAATTTATTGATACAGTCGATGTAGGCCTCGACAGATGCTGCAATGATATCGGTATTGGCACCGAAACCGTAATAAACACGGTTATCATATTCTACCTGCATGTGAACCTTACCCATATCATCGCTGCCCTTACTGATGGCCTGAATTGTGAATTCCTTCAATGTCATCTGGCGGTCTATAATCTTCTTCAACGCCTTAATGGCAGCATCTACCGGACCGTTTCCACTGGCCGCAGCTTCAAACTTCTCGCCCGAAATGTTCAGGCCAAGGCTGGCTACCGAACGTACACCGACACCACTGGTCACTTGCAGATACTCCAGTTTGATACGGTGATTGTGCGAACGGTCAGCACCGGCAAGTACCAGAATATCATCATCGTTGATGTCCTTTTTCTTATCGGCCAGCTTCAGGAAGTCCTCATAAACCTTATCCAACTTTTCCTGATCGAGTTTTACTCCCAGTACTTCCAGACGGTTCTTTAATGCAGCACGTCCGCTACGGGCTGTCAGGACAATAGAGTTATCATCAATGCCGACGTCGTGCGGATCGATAATTTCATAAGTCTGTACATTCTTCAGCACGCCGTCCTGATGAATACCCGAAGAATGCGCAAAAGCATTCCTACCTACAATAGCCTTGTTGGGCTGCACAGGCATGTTCATCAGGCTGGAAACCATACGGCTTGTCGGATATATTTTTTGAGTATTAATGTTCGTCTCAATATCTATGTCTTTATGACACTTGATAATCATGGCAACTTCTTCGAGCGACGTGTTTCCGGCACGTTCGCCAATACCGTTGATAGTAACCTCCACCTGACGGGCACCGTTCAGCACGCCAGCCATGGTATTAGCAGTAGCCATTCCGAGGTCGTTATGACAATGAGTCGATATAATAGCATTGTGAATACCGTCCACATGCTCCATCAGGTATTTTATCTTTGCCCCATACTCCGATGGCAGGCAATATCCTGTTGTATCAGGAATATTCACTACCGTAGCTCCAGCTTTGATAACCGCTTCAATAACACGAGCCAGATATTCATTTTCCGTACGACCGGCATCCTCTGCATAAAATTCCACATCGTCTACAAAACGGCGCGCATATTTCACTGCTGCTACTGCCCGCTCGATTATCTCTTCACGATTGGAATTGAATTTGTATTTGATATGCGAATCTGAAGTTCCGATACCAGTATGGATACGTTTGCGCTTGGCATATTTCAAAGCTTCGGCAGCTACATCAATATCTTTCTGTACAGCACGTGTCAATGCGCAAATAGTAGGCCATGTCACAGCTTTTGAAATCTCAATCACCGAATTAAAGTCTCCCGGACTTGAAATAGGGAAACCGGCCTCAATCACGTCAACTCCCAATAATTCCAGTTGCTTTGCTACCTGAATCTTTTCCACCGTGTTCAACTGGCATCCCGGAACCTGCTCACCATCGCGGAGCGTC
>NZ_FR883017.1:29334-30339 GCF_000435115.1 Bacteroides sp. CAG:633
TGTCGAAAATAAATAATCTGTCACTCATCTTGTTTATTGTATTTATAAGTTATGTACATAAAAAAAGCCTTTCACACAAGGAAGTGAGAAAGGCTTTATATATCTTCAACTTACATATATTCACGCACGACACTCACTTCCGCTACATCTTCCTAGCAGAATAATAATACCACACAGCAGAATATATGTAAAGTTCTGAATCATCTTCTTCTATTTTTTAAACGTTGCAAAGGTATAGAATATTTCGTAGTGAGCAAACAAATTAGTTACTTTTTCAATTAAAAAACGACATTTTATAACCTGTTGGCAATAAATTCTAGTAATATAATACAAAAAGGCACATCTATATAAAAGATGCGCCTTCTTATATTATATACTATACCTACAATTATTTGTTGGCACAGTTACTATCACAATTCTTTTTAGGGCATTCTGCTTTCTCACAGTTGCCCGAACATTTATTATCGCAAGTTCCACTGCATACACTATCACCTGCACAACAAGCCTCATTAGCAGTTTTACAGCAAACAGAATCGCATACTTGTTCTGTTGTATCAGAAACTGTTGCAGCATTTTTCTTATTTCCACAAGATATAATGGTTAACGAAAACACCAATGCAGCAGCCAAAAATAATTTAGTCTTCATAAATCGAATCTTTTTTTAATTAATAATATGCTTATATACTCCGCAAATATAATAAAAAAGCACAGTGCAACAAAAAGCATCTATCATAACCCTAAGTTTAAACAGCTTTCTCATCAAGATTCGACAAACTTATCATATCTTGGCGCACATATATATGGATTTTATGCACTTTCCTACTATCCTTCTAAAACTTCCCAGTTATCCCCAATAAGTGCACCAGTTATTGCACTCACAGTGCAGTAGTCAGTGCACTCGCAGTGCAACAGTTGGTGCACTAACAGTGCAGCAGTTAGTGCACTGAAACTGCACAGTTAGCGTATCTGGAAGGAACAATTCAAAAGAATAACATGCGGGATTAT
>NZ_FR883018.1:0-881 GCF_000435115.1 Bacteroides sp. CAG:633
GCAGCCCGAGCGAGGGGGTGAAGATGCCCAGTCCGTCTATCTTGACGGAGCGTCCTTGTGCCATTTCGTAGGCGATGGATTCGGTCAGCGCACGCACCAGCCCGATGATGTCGCCGGGGGTGAAGCTACTGGCGTAGTTGATGTGTCGGGCCAGGTACTCCAGGTCCACTTGTCCCCACAGCTTGATGCGTGGGTAGGTCACTTTCTTTCCTTCTTCGTTGGGCAGGGTCAGTTCCTGCATCTGATATTCGGCCATGGTGTTTCGTCCTTTCTTGTGATGGATTAAACTTATGCAGGGTAGGCAGTTGGTCGACCTTACTCATGGAATGCTTTGCCGGTATGCCGTGGGGTAAATAGGTCTTTCTGCTGACGCTGCTTTCATCTCGCGTGCCGGGATGTACATTTCGCGGCTTGGGATGTGTGTCCCGGCACGCGGGATGTACATCCCAGCAGCTAAGATATAACTTTTCCTTGGGAAATGCAAGTAGTCGGTGCTGAATAACGAAATAAGGGCTGCACCCGAAGTGGATGCAGCCCCTGACTAGTGGTATACGTATTTATTGCAGTTGTCCGAAGAAGGTCTCGATGCGGTCCTTGTCGATGAAGAGGAAGGAAGTGCCGCATACGTCGCGTTGCTTCATCAGCTTCTCTAAGCCGTGGCGGCCGTCGCTTCCGGCAGAGAGTATCTGTTCTTCGTACTGCTGACAGGCGGTTTTCGCTTCGGGGTCGTCGGGCAGGGCGGTGTAGTTGCCCAGGTACCAGTTGCCGCTGAACGTGTTGTCTGTGGACTTGGTCAGGTCGAAGCGCGAGGGCTCGGCAGTGTAGAAGATGTTCTGGCTGAAGGTGGTGCGGGCAGCATAGCCATCCCAGCTGTCGGACAC
>NZ_FR883019.1:0-43263 GCF_000435115.1 Bacteroides sp. CAG:633
TGCCTATATAGCAAATAAGAATATGCAAAAATAGAAAAAAAGCCAAATTCCACCACATTTCTCCCCAAGATAAGTACGGTCAAGACTTACGTTCAAGGAACTTTCTGCTAAGCCACCGACGAACCGGTTCATCGTACAGCTTCAGACAAAGATAAGCCAGCAGAATACTGCCTAAAAATACAGCTGTCGCCACCGGCCACGCCTGAGAGAAAGAAAGTTCTTTGCGCCACACCCAAGCATAGAACAAATACATAAAGGGATAATGGATGATATAAAGCGGATAGGAAATATCGCCCAAAAACTTGCAAACACGTGTGGAGGCATGGTCTGTCGTTTGCCCCGAAGCACCAAGCCATACCAACAACGGAAAAGCAAAAAGGACACAAAGGGAATCGTAAAGTCCATTATGCCACCAGGCGCCACCAGTCCCCAAATGAGGCACACATAGCAATATGGCTACTCCCAAACTGCACCACCAGAAAGCCCCCCGAATGTGTACAGGCTTGAATAGACGCGACATCAGTAATCCTACCGAAAAGGAAAACATCATACGCAGCAAACCACCGGGCAAATTGTAGTCCAACAACGACCATCCCACGCCCAAATGCCCGAATCCTGATAAATTGAACAAAGCGAACGAAGCCAGTCCAGCCCCTGTCAGCACCACCCATACAGTCAGCCACCTTGTAGACAAACGGCGGAGGAACAAGGCATAAAGCACATTGCCGATGTACTCGAAAAAGAGTGACCAACTGGGACCATTGAGCGGAAACATCTCACCATTTCCACGTACCTCCGGTGCTGAACCGGGGAGAGCCGGAATCAGAAACAAACCCAGCAATGTGGCCAACATCACATCAGAAAGAGCAACCGGCGTTCCGTCCCATTTCACACTACCTTGCACCATAAAAGACAAAGCCCCCAACAGAACACCCATTACCAGCATGGGATGCAAACGGATAAGGCGTCGCTTGAAAAAGTCACCCAGCCTCATCCGTTTCCAGCGGTCATCGTAAGCATACCCCACCACAAAGCCAGAAAGAACAAAGAAAAAATCGACAGCCAGATAGCCGTGATTGAATCTCTGGTCGACAGGACTGGTTGCAAAACCTTCGAATACATGATACCAGATGACCAGCAATGCTGCTACGCCCCTCAATCCGTCAAGAATCTCATAATGAGGCTTGGAGTCAGCAAACGAAGCGGAAGAAGTGATGTTTCTCATAACAAATATCAGTTTTGTTAGCCGTCAGTTACAGAACTATACGTCCTCGCACCAACGAGCTTAATTAAACAATAATGAGCCGAAAGATAGACAGAAAGTTCGGATTGTGCAACCCCCAAAACATCTCTTTTTCTCTTCCTTTATTCTTCCACCTTTTAATTCACCAAATCAAAAGACTCATAAACTTCAGAACCGATCCATTCTTACTCAAACGTCACTCCCTCGGTATGTTCACCTACAAAGATACGTGCCATGTCACCTGTCTTGTACCAGGTCGGCTTACCGGGCATGTTATCTGCGATACGCACACCGTTAATGACCAGGTTCTCGAAACGGATGTTCTTCACACGACGTTCTTTGTCGTAGCCGATAATCTGCGAGACCTCCGCATTGCTGCCTGTATATACAATATCTTTGAAAAGTACATCTTCGATACCTCGGCCCGGTGCCTGGCAATACTTCTTGTTATAGAAAATACGCAGATTCAACAACTGGCCTTGACGGAAATTCTCAATACGGATATTCTCGAAACGGACATGACGAATCAGGTTGTTGTCGCCAGCATTGATAGCAAGGCAACCTTGATAGTCAAGTTGTTTCTCTTTATGATCCAGAATGTCGATGTTTACGTAATTCAGATTCTCCAACACCTCTGGATTTTCTACATTACCGTGAATACCAATAAAGATGGGATGAGCCACGTCGGCCCACAGCGTAGAGTTCTGCATCGTAATATTACGGCATCCGCCTACGAATCCCATACGTGTGCCATAAACGGTGGTACAGTCGTCCGAATTGCGGCAAAACACTCCGTCGAAAAGGACATTGTTGCTGGCAAATACGTTCAGTCCGTCACCCCAGCCATAGGAACTGATGACCTTCACGTTGCGTATCGTCACGCTGTCCGAACCGCCCGTAGGGCATTGGGTAGAAATCAAACCCTCGACCAGCACATTTTTCGAGTTGACAATGCTTAACCCGGCTCCTCTGCCGTCAGGGTGCACTTTTCCGCGTCCCAGTATCTTGACATCGCGCACATTCACTGCACGGATACATCCCTTGACTACAGCACCACCTGCTACATAGACCGTCTTTCCAGACGGTACATTCAACGTATCGCCCGGCAGACGATGTACACCGGGACCGAAATAAATCAGGTCACGACGCCGCTTCAGTTTCTTCAGCGTCGTTCCTTCCAGCGGATTGTTCACGTCAATCGGATTGGCAAACAAGTGAAGATTGTGAAAAATATCACCGTTGACCTCTACCGAAAGATTGCGTGGACGATCTAACCGGAAAGTCAGCACACTATCCGTTACAGTCGGTACAATGCCGTATGAAAGAGGACGCACACGGGCAGTCTCAATGTTGCCATGACAAAAACGGACTTTAACTTCCACCTCGCCCGAAAAGTCGAAATAGCCCAACGAAGCCTTTTCCACATGATGTTTGGTATCTCTTACTTCATCCACTTTGACAGCGTACGTATCCACTTGCTTCCACTCGCCTCCCGGTTCACGCACATCGACAACAAAGTCGTTTTTCATCTCCTCGCCTTCGGGAGCGGGATAAGTAATCAGTCGGTTCTGTGCCCAGGCATTGTAAATAATGCCTAACAAGGCACCTGCAACCAACAGGGTTCTTTTCAATCTCATTTCTATATTCATATTTTTTAGTTTGTACTGCAGGTTATACGAAGATTCCTCAACATACGCCTAATCATCTTCAGAAAAATAATAGAAAAAAGATAATCAAAGTAGACTTTCCCATTAATGCAACAGAGTTTTTATTTCAGTTGCACGGGTGATGATATATTGTTTTCCATCTAAAGAAATTCGGCAGGGGCCAGATGCTGTATAATACCATTCTCCATCCAGATTTTCCAAAAGAACATTTATATTCTTATCAGCCTTTATTGTCAGACGAGGAGTTTCCGCATAAGTACCGTTACCCATAAAAAATATGTGATCTGTTTCACCTTGTTTCCCCCACAAAGCATACGTAGCAGCCGCTTTCATTTGCCCCATGCTACATACATGTGCAGCAGTGTCCGACGAAAGAATATAATCGGTACGTCCTTTCTTCTGTTTCACACAAATGCCCACATGACTGCCCTCTGCATTAGAAGTCACCTCAGGGAACGTGACAGATTCTATCAGACTGGGCTCCATGGCAGACGAAGGTTCGTAAATTGCCACAAAAGGACGATCCCAAGCTTCTCCCTCCTGGCGTGCTACGAAGGTAAGCGTAGGCTGTTCCTTTATATTATAAGGCATGCCCGGAGTACGGCTCAGTCCTTCGGTCATGGGGCTAAGCGCCTTGAAAACTGTACGCTGTGGCTGACCTTTCATCCACATATTCATATAAATATCGTCTTTATCCGGCATCTGTACGGTAAAGGTAGCCTTGATATCCTTATCGGTAAGGGTACACGACTTATCATACAAATAAGAATAGGCATATAAATGAGCTCCGGCAAAGGCAAGTTTATCGGTAGACTGTAAAAGCAGATCGGTACCGTCCGAAGCGGTCAGACTCATCGTCTGGCCCAGATTATGATAGAAATAATCGTGCATCTTGTCTCCTCCCAATTCCTTACGGCTACGGAAGATATCGACATAATATCCTGATTCGGCCCCCGTAGTTACAATGCCGGTCAGTCGGGTCTGGTCAGCACGGCTTTCCGGCTCACGGAAATATACTTCGCTATAAGTGACAGCCGGAAATTTGTCTTCACCAGCAGGTGAAGCAAGTGCGGGAGCCGGATAACAGGATTGAAGCTTGAAAGCATGATTACTCTTCATGACCGGATAACTTGATATACCGTCCACACACACTGTATTATGGCTGGGAAACTGGGAATAATATTCCAAATAATCCAAACCACTGTATGAGTACTGTCCGATACCGGCATCAGGTCCCAGCACATATCCTTTACCATATAGTTCCATCGAAATACCATTGGCATGCATGTGATTGCCTTCGCTGCTATTTAGAGAAACCATCAGGCTATGGCGACGGTTCATTCCGTTGCGCTGTACCAACCACGACACGTTCGGAGCATAAAATAAAGGAGATACATAATCTTCAATCTTGCCGGAGGCTGTCTTTTCGTCAAGAGTAAGTGGCTTCTCTCCAAAAAAAGAATGAATGGAAACGGGCACTTTACCGGCAGTCTCCGCCTGGGTAGCCGACTCAGGATCGAAGCACTTCAGCATGGCTGTGAAAAAGTTCTCCTGCTCTTTCTTACCGTTGGCACGAGCGTTCCGTATCATACGGACAATAGGAGTCGTGTTCAGATATCCCGGATGCGTATCACCAAAGCCACATATCATACGATTTGGGAACAGATATTGAGGTAAAGCCGAAACAGCTTTCGGAATAACCGGTAATTCGGAAATAAGATCGACATGCAAATTGCGGTCGAAAAGAGTGGTAAAACTGGTATAATCGTTCAGTACCACATTACTATAACCGGGACATTCGGCCCAAATACCGGTTTGAGGGTCATAGCCATAATCGGCCAGACGTTTCAAACTCCATTGACGGATACTGGAACGGTTGAGTACATAGTCTATATAATATCCACGCCCTTTACGGTCCTCATAGGCGTCATCATCCTCCAGCACAAGGCCGATATCCATCACATAACGGGCCTGCATCAGATTCCAATTGTTGTGGGGAACCCCGTTGGCAATGATATTGTCCGCCCATTTTTTGAAAGCGCCGGCATAGATTTCCATACTGGCGGCATAATGTTCCTTCAGATAATTATACAGAAAGTCGTACAACGGAACGAGGTCGTAAAGAATGTCTTCGTGAATCACCTCAAACGAACTCATGCCCACCAACGTTTGCTGATGTCCATGATTCAGATCGACCGGAACATTACGATAATAAATGCCTTGCATATAAGTATCGAATACGCCAGCTGCCAGTCGCGCGTATTTTTCGTCATCGGTCATCCAATAAAGGAAAGCAGCATCGCGCGCAATCCCAACAATCTCACGGTTCAGGCTCTCAATATTACGTCCGGTTTTAGAAGGATGCACTTTCTCTAAAGGGCGTCCGGGCAAGGTATTATTGTGAAAGGTAACATTACCCGCTTCGTCATCATCATACGGTTTCACATCTTCCAACCGGGGGCGTCCATAAGTAGCAACTGTTCCACGGGTTCCCGTATAACGTACAGTAGGGACAGGCGCTTTCGGCCCACCTGCATGGTCAAATACTTCCCCCTTGATATAAACATCGGTTGCATGTGAAGTCCAGTACATAGCCAATCGCGACAGCAACCAATCCGGTTGACTTTCTGTCCGTTCAGTGTATTTATCCGTACGTTGCTTCAGTTTTTCAAATACGTCCTTTGCCCAACTCTCATTTTCTATCAACTTCCATGTTTCATCCTTACCCTGTGGAGTAGTAAGATAACGTGGATGTTCCTGAGGCAATTGTGACAGATTTACACCGTTTTGCGACCATAACACAACCACCATGCATAGAAAAACCAATACCGTTTCAAGTCTTTTCATATCTTTAATTTTGATTTCTGTTTTATAAAGATACGAATTAAATCGTATTTCTACTCAACACGCTTATGCCATTTCGATTGTTTTACTGCATTTTTACATTATCATGACTGCAAGAAAATGGCTCGATTTGGAAAGTGAAATATATTCCAATATGAGAATAATAGTTAAGAAAGACTTTAACATTTACAACTTCCGCCACCTATCCACATATAAATATCTATATTTCAATATATTATCCAACAATATATCGTATATTACCAAAACCTTTGGGGATAGTAGGCAACATTCAAATCGAAGGTAGGCAACATTCGATGCAATAGTAGGCAACATTCGATACGAAGATAGCCTGATTTTATATTGAATACAAATTTATCTTGTCAAGCACATATAAAATTCATCGATCTTAAAATTATCGTTCTAATAGCAAAATACATATCCTCAAATTGTACAAAAAACATTTTCAACAGTCAATTCGCATAAATAGCCTATTTAAAGGAGAAAGCTACTTCACATACAAAGATTGAAAGACAATCGGATAAAAATAAAAAATAGCCTGTAGAAACAACACTGAAAACTTGTTTTTCCTTTGTCTCAACACCCACCTTTTTTTATCTTTGCAAAGTTAATATTGGGAAAATGATAAAGAGAGTACATATTCTATTACTTTATTTTTGTATAGCAATCGTTTGCTACGGACAAGAAGGCAAAATATTTACCGCAGACAAAGAATTGTCGAGCAGCATGATAAATAGTGTCTATCAAGACAAAGAAGGAGTTGTATGGATAGCAACCGAAGACGGACTGAACCGCTACGACGCAGCAAAATTCACAGTCTACAAAAATGATCCTCAAAACGAAAACACACTAAAGAATAACTATGCCCGCATTATGTTCGAAGACAGCAAAGACAATTTTTATGTGGGTACCTTGACAGGACTTCAGCTGTATGACCGTGCACGCGAATCGTTTACAACAATTCCCATGAAATTCACGACAGGCGACTACTATGGAAATGCCAATATTTCTTCTATCATCGAGCGTAAAAATGGTGACATTGTCATAGGAACTTCAGGACACGGCATATTTATTATTAATCCAGCTCAGGAAAAAAAAGAAGCCCTACAGCAATTGGATTTAGTACCTAGCTACTTAGTAGACTATGTATACGAAGACCATGACGAGACATTATGGATAGTCACACCTGATAAAGGTATATTCCACATAAACAAAAATAAAAAAATATCCAACTACAATAGTTCTGATGGAATTATTTGGCCATCAAGCATTTGTGAAGACAATAAAGGGGACTTATATATAGGCTGCCTGAAAAATGGCCTGTTCAGATACGACCGCAAGCAAAAAAGGCTCATACATATTTCATATAACAAAACTCCACTTCCTATCAAAACCCTTTATCCGATAGAGAATAAAATCTATATCGGTACAGACGGAAATGGACTTAGAATCTACAATACCGAAAAACAAACCATTGAAGAAGGCAATATCAATGCAGCCAGCTTCGATTTCAAAAAATCTAAAGTACATTCTATTCTGAAAGATAAACAGGGAAATATCTGGCTGGGATTATTCCAAAAAGGAGTTATGATAGTGCCCACTATCATCAACAATTTCAACTACATTGGTTACAAATCATCGACCCAAAATATCATCGGGTCCAGCTGTGTCATGTCGGTATGCCAGTCGCATGACGGAACGCTATGGGTAGGAACCGATAACGACGGTATTTATGGCATTAGCCCTAATGCTTCGAGCTGCCGGCACTTCACCCCCTCAAGCGATTCTCATTCCGTTTCTCCAACCTTAATGAGCATTTATGAAGATTCCCAGCATGACTTATGGCTAGGATCTTATCGCGATGGACTGGCAAAAATGAATCCACACAACGGACATTGCGACTACGTAAAATTGAAACTGCCCAATGGCGAGAAAGTACAAAGTGTATACAGCATCGTTGAAGACAGCCACCAACAGTTATGGATAGGAACGATGGGCACCGGCCTTTACCGTATCAGCCTCAAAACAGGTGAAATATACACCTGCCCCAGTCCACAAAACGGATTGGAATATCGCTCGGACGGCAATATGCTGCACAACAGATGGATAAACTGTCTGCTCCATACCCGTAATGATAAACTATACATAGGTACTTATGACGGTTTGGGCTGTCTCGACATACCTACCATGAATTTTGCTACAACGTACAAAGTAAACCGACTTCTGACAGGCGAAGTCATTTACGCACTTTACGAAGATGCAGAAGGACTAATTTGGATAGGAACGGCACAAGGATTGCGCTGTCTGACTCCCGAAACTGGAGAAATCAAAGAATATGGTATGAAGGACGGACTACCAAGTAACTCCATTTCAGCGATAAAAGGAGACTCAGAAGATCATCTATGGATCAGTACAAACTTCGGAATATCCCATTTCGATAAAAAAGCAAACAATTTCGTAAATTTCTACGCTAGCGATGGATTACAAGGTAATGAATTTACCAAAGGAACCGCCTTTGCCACAGAAAACAAACTGATATTCGGCGGAACAGGAGGAGTAACCATCTTTGACCCTCTAAAAATCATCAATCACAATAAAAAGCCAGAAATCCGCATTGCAGATTTCTATATCCACGACCGACAAGTAAGATTGGGGATGAAATCAGGCAGATATGATATTGTAAAAGCATCTGTTCCCGATGCAACAACTTTCCATCTGTCTCATAAAGACAATTCTTTCAGTATTGAGTTCTCGGCCATGGAATTCTACAGCCCCGAACGAATCAGTTATGCATATAGCTTCAACAATAGCCATTGGGTCAATCTACAACAAGGAAGTAATCGAGTTTCGTTCAGCGATTTGGCTCCCGGCAAATATAAATTTCAAGTAAAATCGAAAGATTATAATTCATATTCGGATATCAAAGCAATAACTATCATCATTTCCCCACCCTGGTATTCATCCTGGTGGGCACAAATTATTTATGTGATCATAGTCTGTGCAGTTATCGGTACTATTGCATATCAAGTACGACAACGCTACATCGCACGTCAAAAGATGCTTGAACATATCCATAACGAACAGCTACACGAAGCCAAACTGCAATTCTTTATCAACATCTCGCATGAGATACGGACGCCGATGTCACTTATCATTAGTCCGTTACAAAAACTGATAACCAACGATGCAGACGAAACACGGCAACAGACATATAAAATGATCTATCGTAATGCCGAACGAATTCTGCATCTGGTAAACCAGCTTATGGACATCCGGAAAATCGATAAAGGACAAATGCAGCTAAAATTCCATGAAACAGATATTGTTTCCTTTATACGCGATCAATACCAGACTTTTGAATATCAGGCTAATGCTAAACATATCGAATTTATATTCCAACCTGATTTCGAAATGCTGAACGCTTGGATAGATCCCAAGAACTTTGATAAAATCATACTGAATGTACTGTCAAATGCATTCAAATTTACTCCTGAAAATGGGAAAATATCTATCTACCTACATACAGGCGAAGATCCAGAAAGCGCCCAACCTGCTTTGCGGCATTATTTTGAAATTATCATAGAAGATACAGGCATTGGCATCAAACAAGAGGATATTGAACGTATATTTGACCGTTTTTACCAAATACGAAACAGTCAGACCAAGTCGACTATAGGCAGTGGAATAGGACTTCACCTGACGCGCTCACTGGTGGAACTACACCACGGTATTATCATGGCAGAAAATAATGTCAAAGGACCTGGCTGCCACTTCATTATCCGCCTTCCCATGGGCAGAAAACACTTGAAAGCTGAAGAAATAGATGATACGCCATCGGAAGATATTATCATATCGGAATCAACTTCCAACACTCTGCCTGCAGGCTTTGAATATGAAGAAGAAAACGATAAGAACAAACCCAGAACTAAAACCAAATATCAGGTTCTTATTGTAGAAGACGACAAGGAGATCAGACAATACATCGCTCAGGAATTAAGTACAGAATTTCATGTAAAAGAGTGCCCCAACGGGAAAGAGGCCATGAATCTGATTTTTGCAAAAACACCTCCAGATCTTGTCATCAGCGACATCATGATGCCGGAAATGGATGGACTTACTTTATGCCGAAAAATAAAACAGAATATCAATATCAACCACATACCAGTGATACTGCTGACAGCCAAAACACGCGAAGAAGACAATTTGGAAGGCTTGGAAATGGGAGCAGATGCCTATATCATGAAACCTTTTAGTATCGAAATTCTCAAAAGAACTGTCACCAACCTCATTAGGAGCCGTGAGATTCTGAAAAATAACTTCACTGGCAATCAAGAGCAGGAAGAACGCCTGCAAAAGATTGATGCAGATTCGCCCGATGAGAGACTACTTGACCGTGTAATGAAAATGATAAATGATAACATCGGTAACCCAGATCTGAATGTTGAAATGATAGCGCAAGAAGTTGGAATCAGCCGTGTACATCTGCATCGGAAATTAAAGGAACTGACTAACCAAGCTCCACGTGAACTTATAAAAAATTTGCGTCTGAAACAAGCTGCTGCTTTGTTGGCTGATAAACACCGTAACATCACAGAAGTAGCGATAATGACCGGATTTACCAGTACCACTTATTTTTCAACCTCATTCAAAGAGCTTTTCGGCATATCACCGTCAGCATATATGGAACGTTATCAAAAAGAAGAGAATATAGAAGAAAAGGCAGATAGCGACAAAGAGGAAAAAGCTGAAAAATAAAACCATAGTTGTTACGGCATAATACAAAAAGAACCATATTTTACTCACATTGAGCTTAATATGGTTCTTTTTATATTTTATCTTTTTCTAAAATAAAGGATCAGATCTCTCATTCACGTTCTACAATATACTCTTCACCAGGTTGTGTTTCGATATCATACTCATAAATTTGATATAATATTGGTTGTTCTGGCGATTTCAGTTCTTTAGAAACCAAAGGCTTGGTCAAAAGTGTAGCAGGAGCATTCAATGGATTAGGACATGCCCCTTCTGCAACTTTCAGGCCTTTTCCTTTCAATGGTACATATGAACGCAGGCGTAACACTCCTCCAATGCGGGAATGAATCTTTGCTTGAAGCAGCTGTCCGCCTTCCCAATCCATATCAACTTCAAAACCTCCACGAGCAACTAAACCTTTTACAGCACCCTCACTCCACTCTTCAGGTACAGCCGGCAACAAATGAACTGCTCCATCGTGACTCTGCAAAAGCATCTCGGCAACTCCCGCCGTATAACCGAAATTACCATCAATCTGGAAAGGTGGATGAGCATCGAAAAGGTTGGGATAAGTACGTCCCTCAGGGTATTCCCTTTGTTTATCATCACCAGGCAACAGGCAAAGCATATTCCGTATGATACGGTATGCATGATTACCATCGAGCATACGTGCCCAGAAATTAATCTTCCAACCAATACTCCAGCCAGTAGCCATATCACCACGCTGAAGCAACGTATTACGTGCAGCCTGAAACAGCAAAGGACTTTGAGAAGGAGTAATCTGATTGCTCGGATAAAGTCCATACAAATGAGAAATATGACGATGCTGGTCTTTCGGATCATCTGCATCGACAAGCCATTCCTGCAACTGATTGTAACGGCCTATCTGCATAGGCGGCAAACGCCGCAATGTCTGCTCCAAAGAATCGGCATAAGTTTTATCTCCACCCAACGTACGGGTAGCCAATAAAGTATTATATAAAGCATCGTATGCTATCTGATTGTCCATAGTACATCCAGCTGTGATGCTACTCGGACCGGCATAACCATGTTCGGGCGACATAGATGGAGCGGTCACTAACCAGCCATATTTCGGATGCTCTACAAGATGGCTCATATAAAAATCTGCAGTACCTTTTAATATCGGATAGTATTGTTTCAGAAAAGCCTGATCACCGGTAAACAGATAATGCTGCCACAGATGTTGAGCCAGCCAAGCCCCGCCATTAGGCCACATGCCAAAATAAGCTCCATCTACAGGCCCACACGCCCTCCATATGTCTGTGTTGTGATGAGCAACCCATCCTTTAGCCCCATAAAGTTCACGGGCGGTTTCTCCTCCTTTCACAGCCAATTCTGTCAGCATCTTAAACAAAGGTTCGTGGGTCTCAGAAAGATTGGTTACCTCAGCAGGCCAATAATTCATTTCTGTATTGATGTTAATAGTATATTTACTATCCCATGGAGCATACATGCTTTGATTCCATAATCCTTGCAGATTGGCCGGTTGTCCTCCTGGCTGTGAAGAAGAAATCAACAGATAACGCCCGTACTGGAAAAGCAATGTTGTCAGATTCTGATCATCAGTCTTATTAAAGTCACGTACACGTATATCGGTTTCTTTTTTTGAAGCATCGGTAGACGGAAGTGTAAACGATACCCGCCCGAACTGTTTCTGATAAGCAGCTGTATGGGAAGCCAAAGCATCTGCATATGATACTTTAAGGGCTTTCTTCATTTTATCAGCAACACGTTTGGACGCATTACCGCTGACATCGTTATAATTTATAAAATTGGTGGCAGCCGATATGTACAATGTTGCTGTAGTAGCACCGGAAACTGATAATTTCTCACCATCCCCTTTCACCTTACCATTGGTTTTCACCTGTATCTGGCATTCGGCATTTAAAGCTGCTGGAATACCTTCTTGCTCGCAGCCTTTGCATTGCATAGTAAGTTTATTACCCTTGGCCGATATAACTGATTCTAACGGACATTTATAAGCTACCGAAAAGTTCAAAGCTTTTTCCTTGTCTGCTTCAATACGGACAATAATCACATCGTCTGTAAAAGAAGAAAAGGCTGTACGTTTATATACCACTCCATCAACCTCGTACCGAACCGTGGCAACCGCTTTCTCTATATCCAGATCGCGATAATAATTCAACGGATTTTCATGCCCCGGAAAGTTGAGGAACAAACTGCCTAACGTCAGATAACGCATACCGTTTTGAGGAGTATTGAAGTTATCATCGATCATCTTTTGGGCTTCGCCAAACTTATTCTGAAAGATCAATTCACGTATTTTGGGTAAAGCTTCGCGCCCTTTCGGATTGTTATTACTATAAGGACCTCCTGCCCAGAACGTTTCTTCATTCAACTGTAGTTCTTCACTGCCAACACCTCCAAAGATCATTGCTCCAAGACGGGAATTACCTAAAGGAAGCGCCTCAGTCCAATTACGTGCCGGATGCGTATACCACAATTTCATCCGTGGGCCCATAGTTTCATCGCGTAAAGCATCATATCCCAATAAAGACAACATGGTAGATGCATAGCGAGTACCCAATATACGATAACCTTCTGCCGTAAAATGTAAATGGTCCTTTGCAACCGGACATCCAGCCGAGGGAATAACATGAGCAGTAGGAATCACTCGCGACAATGTATCTATAATTGCATTCATACTGGCGCAAGCTCCCTTCTGATCAGCATGTACCACCTCTCCAGCCAACAAAGGAACATCTTCAGCCTTCAGATTGAGATCACTCAACAGACTTTCATATACTTTCTTCACTTTCCGAGGCCACTCCTTATCACCCGTATTCGATTCTCCCTGATGTAACAAAATGCCTTTAATGACACCTTGCTTCTGCGCCTGACGAGCCAAATCGACTAAACGGCCATAAGGATTACCTCCATATTCTTTCACCATGTTTTTCATCCAGTCGGGCTGCGAAACAATATATTCATTATAATGATCTTTATCAAACAGCTCAATCTTACAACCACCTACAGCCACATTGATGACTCCGACCTTGATTCTCGTTGGAAGATTGGCTACCATCGTACGACCGAAATAATCGGCAGGAGTCAACCCTGTATAGCAACGAGCTAAAGGAGGAACAGCCGTATACCATTCACCCTGTTGCCGTCCCAAGTCAGGACAGTCGACTGCAGCCATTACCTTAAACCGCTCGTCAACGCCACAAGTATCTTGTGCCTCAATTTTTGCATTGCCTTCCATATTCGATTGTCCCAGACAAAGATAAACATGGAAGTCCTTATCCTGTGCAACCATTGCCACACTCAACAATGACATGCATAGCAAAGCTTTTAACTTCT
Source organism: Bacteroides sp. CAG:633 (assembly GCF_000435115.1). NCBI lineage: Bacteria > Pseudomonadati > Bacteroidota > Bacteroidia > Bacteroidales > Bacteroidaceae > Bacteroides > Bacteroides sp. CAG:633. Next base: position 13,870 of record NZ_FR883019.1, read on the forward strand.
TCATAATATCTTATAATTTTATAATTTGCTTTTCACCGTTATAAACTATCTCCTTTACAATCTTTCCATCTTTAGACGTAGGATCCATTTTCACAATCTTCAGATTACGCTGAACGGGCATTCCTGAATAATTTCCCTTACGCGGATGCAAAATCACTTTATTTTGCTTGTCTTTCCATTCGATTGTAAACGTAGCATATTTTCCTTTTTCATACTCATAATTGATACCTTCGTCCTCGTATACTTCAAACTTACCGTCTGCTCCCGGATAAATATTGATTTCCCAAGGCTTATTAGCCACTTCACCCGAATATTGACAAGCTTCGGACAAGGGTAATACAGAACCTGCTTTTACAAAAACTGGAATATGCTCCATCACGACAGGTACACGAACATTTCCAGAGGTCTTTTCCATTTTCTGTCCCGTATAGAAATCATACCAGCCACCTTTGTTTTCAGGCAAATACACCTCCTGTTCCTTTATATTCTCATCCACAACAGGAACTACCAGCAGAGCAGGCCCAAACATATACTGATACTTTTGTTTCAGCGCTTCCGGATCTGTTCGAAAATCCATCACTAACGGACGCATCAGTGTTCCACCCCGTAAAGCAATATTTGCATTTCCCGAATAGATATATGGCAAAAGTCGATAACGCAGATTCAAAGAATAACTTGCCAGACGCACAACCTCCTCACCGTAATTCCAAAACTCGGTATCAGTCATATATCCATGAACACGCATCAAAGGCAAGAAAGTTGATATTTGCAGCCAACGGATAAAACGCTCATGGAACCGAGGATCGTTATATTGGTTATACGGACGGAAAAAACCACCAGCATCATAAGTCCACCAAGGTATTCCGGAAGTCATAAGGCTAAGTCCGCCAGTGATTTGTCTTCGTAATGTTTCCCAATCATTTCCAACATCCCCTGACCATAAGGCAGCTCCGTAACGCTGTATTCCGGAAAAGCCACTTCTGGTCAATATCATTGTACGATGTTCAGGAGCATCTTTCCGACTACCTTCATACACCGTCTTGTTGACCATCAACGGATAAATATTACGTACAAACTCGCCCAGCAAGGTATTATCCATCACCTTTCTTCCTTCCAAATCGTCATTTTCCGGCTCGGTAGCATCCTGCCACCAGGCATCTATGCCATAAGGTTTCAGTAGACGGTTACTGAAATTACTCCAATAACCAGCCGCAGCATTCGGATTAAAAAAGTCAATCCAAGATGTCTGATCGATATAATATCCTTTCTGCATCATTTCCTTACCGACCTCACTTTGCGGATCGATTTTAGACCATACAGAAAGCATCAAACGAGTATTCATCGCATGCAATTCGTCTACCAGTTTTTTAGGATCCGGGTAGAAACTTTCATCAAAACGCATGGCATTCCATCCGTAACGTCCCCAATACTGCCAATCCTGAACAATGAGGTCCAGCGGCAGTTTGTTTTCACGGAATTTCTTTGTTGTAGCCAATATTTCATCCTGCGAATGGAAACGTTCCCGACAATGAATATATCCCAATGCCCACTGAGGCATCAGAGGAGCGTTACCTGTCAAGTTCCGATAAGAAGCAATAACATCGTCTGCCTCACCTATAAATATGGTATAGTCGACACATGCTGCTACGGGCGAACGAAGCACAGTTTCGTTATCTACTTTTTTATAATATAAAACAGGCTTATCATCCTTTTCCAGACGAGCTTGCAACTGATGAGTACCAGCTTCCAACTCGACAATGGTAGAGGCTGTAGGCGGAAGCCAGAGATTCTTCATCTCTAACACTTTCTTTCCATCAATTTCCAGATGATGGCTTCTGGCCATTTTCTGTCCGACATCCAGCAACAATGCATATTTACCTTTTTCCGGCACAGTCAATGTAGAAACAAAGACATTGCTTTCGCGTACTTCTGCTTTTCCACCTTCTGTTGAAGTGACATTTACAGTAACCTTATCCCCCACCGCACCTTTTTTCTGAAACTCGACTTTCTGATCGGCTGGATTAAATTCGGTCATACCATAATTGTTCCACAACAGTCCGAAACCACGACTTGAATAGAAAAAAGGAATAGAAATCTGGGTGTTAACTTGTGTCAATCTTCTTGAAAGTCCACGCACGTCCAAATATCCATCTTGAAATTGCCCTAACCCGAACAAAGCTTCGTCTTCCGGGGAGTCTATATGCAATTCTGCACAATAGGTATTTTCTCCCTGTATAACAGCAGGACTCAGCTTCGTATCAATTTCTGAAACAATCTTCTGACCTTTTTTATTCAGGAAAGTCAGTCGTCCACTCAGCTTTTCGCAAATTACCGACATCTGTTCCAATTGTACTTCAACTGTTTCCTTGTTCTCTTTCACTTTATACTGAGGACATGACGTACCTACATATACCCATTCAGGCAACTTGCGCGATTCGCCCTTCTTATATTGCACCCTGACGGCATTATCGGCTAAAGGAAGCAAACGAAGTGTATCGCCTTGTATAAGTACATCTATACTCTTTGTTTCAGATTGCTTTTCCTTTTCAGCACATTCCCCCTTTACTGGAAAAAGGAATGTGAAGAAAAGGATAGCAATCAATCCATACAAACTTTTATTTTTCATATCTGTCGACTTATCAAATTTGTAACACTCATCTTAAGAACATTCGGCTTACAAACGGCAAGCACTGATACAATGCCGAATGCCAATATTCCCAATCATGACCGCCATCACGTACTCTGAACTGACAGGGTATACCTGCATTTCGCATCGCCTGATAAAACTCAATATTACGATCGAGCAAGAAATCATCATCACCGCAATCTACATACCAAGCTACTGAACGCAAGTTGGCTTTACGACTTTCATCAGCCTTGAGTACATAATCCACACTGCTGTTTTCGATGACCGAACGTGTCAGAATGGCCAATTTACCATCGGGATTATCATAACGGGCTGCTCCCTGTTCAGGAATGCTCATCAGAGCACTCATGGCATACACTGCGCAAAACATATCTGTATGATGCTGACCATAAACCGTGGCACCACCGCCACCCATCGAAAGACCTGCGATAGCACGATGCTGTTTATCGCCTATCACACGATATTTTTTCTCAATGAAAGGCAGGAATTCCGTATAAAAGGATGTTTCGTACTTCCAGCCCGGCATATCAAAATAGCCATTCTGAAAAACTTCCGGATTGCCACCACCCGCATCAGGAGTTACGATGATCATTTCGCAAGCTTCGCCACTGGCGGTCAATCTGTCCATAACATCTTTTACATGACCGCGATTAGCCCATACGGAGTTGTTTTCCCACATGCCATGCAACAGGTACAGAACAGGGTACTGCTTTTGAGTATCCATATCGAAACTCAACGGTAAAAACACAGTATATGCCCGTTTAGCCTGTAATACTTCACTATAAATTGTATCGGTCACAATGCGACTTTGAGGAAATCCCTGTGCATGAAGCAATGCACATCCTCCTAAACAAACGAATAAAGCTATCAATATCTTTTTCATATTCAAAAAACTATTTTCCATTCAACTAAAGTTTCATCTGTCTGCCATTCTGCCAGCTGATCCGGACTAAATACCTGATTCATAAAAGCATAACGGTTTATTTTGTTTTATCAGTTGTAAACTGTCAGTTTATCAGTAATAAATCGCCAGTTTATTAGTAATAAACTCACAGTTTATCAGTAGTAAACTTTCAGTCTGATTAGGGTAAATCCAAATAAACCAAGTGGTCAGACATAAATCACTTAAAAAACTGCTGCACCGTCTCAGCCAAATACGTACGGGCATTCATCCATGTATGTCCACCTTCAGTAATCAGACTTTTATAACGAATACCTTTATTGTCAAAATAATCCAGATTCTTTATCACGTCCTGATATAAGAAGTCAGACTTTCCTACACCGAACCATAATAAATTCAACTTCGACTCAGATAAAGAAGGAACCATCAGTTCCTTGAAATAATGGTCCATCACTTGCGGAGTAAGATAAGCACTGTATGATGCCAGCCAGGCAAATTTATCCAAATGAGAAAAAGCGGTAAACAAAGACTGACCTCCTCCTCGGGAGAAACCGGCAATGGCACGTCCTTCCCTATCGGTACGTACACGGAAAGAAGACTCTACAAAAGGAATGACACACTTAACCATCTCCTCCGAAAATACAGTATACATTTCTGCAGCCTCCATCGACGATGGCATAGGAGTGCCGTTCATCATATAGCCATAAGGCATGACTACAATCATCGGTTCGGCCTTTCCCTGCGCTATCAGATTATCCAATATCGTATTTACACGTCCTACTTTAAACCAGGTTTCCTCCGTATCGGTCGTTCCGCTGACTAAATATAATACCGGATATTGTTTTTTTCCAGCTTCATAACCCGCTGGTGTATAAACCAGCAACGGACGGTTCATGCCCAATACATTAGATGAATAAATGCAATATGACACTTTGCCATGAGGCACATCGTTCACCGTATATAATGCTGACGAATCGGGCATTTCGAGCAGACTTGCCTTGAAACGCTCATTCGGAAACAAAAGCATATTGCTTGGGTCGCCCACTTGCACACCATCCACAATAAATGAATACGGATAAATGTCCGGCTTATCAATCTTTACTGTAACGCTCCAAACATCATTCTCACCTTTTGTCAGCGAACGGAGTCCGTCCATAAACTGACCGCTCAACTCGACTCGCTTGGCATGAGCATCCTGAATAGCAAATGTAACTTCACCATTCGGACCAACTTTAGGAGATACCACAGGATTATTCCAAGGGTTGCCCTGTGCCTGCAAAAGCAGGCACCATAGCAAAGCAACACAACTTGTCAATATACATTTATTCATCATTGCTTTTCTCACTTAGTTATTTGGTTATGACCAATCCTCCATTTTCAGGTATTGTGATTTCGACTTCTTGTTTCTTGTTCAACTTAAAGGATTTCACACTACCCTCCAATTTCTTGTCATCACTGTAGCATTGAAGTTCTTCCCCTGCTGTAAACATGGGTAATTTGATTTTCAACTTCAATGTTTCTTTTTGTGCACTGATACCTGCAATATACCACTTATCGGCATGACGACGAGCCAAAACAACATATTTACCAGGATAACCGTCAATGAAACGGACTTCATCCCAGGTAGAAGGCACTTGTTTCATGAAATCAATAGCCCACGCAGGCGCATCGGTCAGATTATTTGGAGCCAAAGCGAAATGCTGTACGGCACTTTGGAACAGAACTGCTGTTGCTAAAGCAAATACATCTGATGTTACACGACGGCTTCCTCTTGGTTCGTTCTTCGCATTATAATATTTGTTCAAAGCACTTCCGCCAAAATCCATGCTACCTACCGTATTGCGGATAAAAGGATGCAAACAGGCATTAAACGCTTCAGCATCGCAACTTCCTTGAGAAAAATGCAAGTTTTCACTCGCCAATACAGCCTCGCTTGCTGCATAATTAGGATACATACGTTCCCAACCACGAGGCAAAGTACAGCCATGGAAAATGACTAACAGACCATAATCGTTTGCATCAGCCAATATATCTTCATAAAGTTGCATCGTGGCTTGTTTATCACCACCAAAGAAATCGACTTTTATACCTCTGATGCCAACTTTCTTCATCCAAGCCATTTCGCGACGACGGGCAATAGCATTATCCATAATGCCACGTGGACTTTGCGGAGCATCGTTCCAATAACCATTTGAATTATACCACAGGTAAAGAGCAACTCCCTTCTTGGCACCATATTTGGCTAATTCTTCAATTCTATCATATCCTATCTGCTTATCCCACAGAGCATCAATCAAAACTGACTGATAACCCATTGCTGCCGAAAAATCGATGTAACGAAGCTGTTCTTCATAGTTGGTGCTTACATCCATACCAATTATCCAACTCCACGAGCCTTTACCATACTCATATTTTTTAGAAGCTTCGTACTTAGGCTTTACCACATCAAAAGCTACAGTAGTCTCTACAATCGGAGCCAACGTCTCTCCTAACGTAATCGTACGCCAGGGAGTTTCGTCTGGTAATGCCATACCCGGATAGACAGAAGCATTTCCATTCATCTCGCCTTCTTGCGGGAAACCTATCGTATAAAGTCCATTCTCCTGACCCAGCAAACGGCAGCCGCAATAGCCACCATCCGTTCCAGTCTCGGAAATCAACACCCAACCGTTTTCATTCAGTCGGAACAGACAAGGGAAGGTATATCCTTCTCCCCAGCCGTTCTTGCCTATCGCATCATCGGGAGTATAACCTGTTTCATAACTTGGAGAAGTCCGTGCAAAACCTCCCATCGGCTTACTCTGCGGACACATAAATGTAGTCGTTCCCTGCGGCATTGTAAAGCCAGTAGCTTCCTTTAATACCACACAACACAAAGTCTGCTTTTGCGGATAGAGTTTATACCTGAAAGCAACATCCCGATTGCTTACCTGAAATATGACATCATAAATTTTCTTTCCATCTTTTGAGAATGTAAAGACTTGACGATTGGCCTGATATTCTACATGACTCTGCTTAATATTCGGCAACTGGTATGTTTCATTCAGAGCCTGATTTTCTGATGCTGAAGACAACTCCATCTGAGACGTATAATTCCCCAGATTTGTCTCTATTCCCAAAGGAGACTTCAGCAAAAAAGGTATGCCATTGTATGTTACACTATAGGATGGAACTCCGCCCTCATCGGACACTGCTACAACTACTTTTCCATCAGGACTGGAAACATTTTTCTCTATGGCAAAGGCCGAGGCCGTCCACAAAAGACAAGAACATAATAAAATTGTACTTTTATTCATTTTTCGTATTTTATATTTAATTGGTTGGTTTAATTACTGCCACAAAACCTCCACGTGCCAAACAGTTCATCTGGTTGGGAAGCTGAGATAAATCTTTCATTTCAGACGATACTTTCCACTGCTGTTCCTTATTACCACTGTCTTGAAACAGAGTAACCTGATACTTACCATTCTTAAGGAATTTCCAATCGAGGTCCAACATTTTTTCCTGATCAGTACCATTCAGCCCTGCAATATACCAAGCATCACCCTTTTGACGAGCCATCACAACATATTCACCGGGATAACCTGAAATCAAATGTGTATCATCCCACACTGTAGGCAGTTGCCCCATAAAATTCTTCACCGATTCAGGTTGTATCAGATAGCTTTCCGGACGATCAGCCCAATGTTGTAAGGCCGATTCGAACACAACCATCAATGCCAGCTCGTGTGCATGTGTCGTAATATGCGGATGCTGTGAATCAGAGAAAGTGCAAGGAGTATAATCCATAGGACCTACCACATTGCGCGTAAACGGTAAAGTAGTGTTATGAGAAGCAGCTTTATTGGTAAGTACAGGAGCATTATTGTACCATTCTGCACCGTAAACAGCTTCTACCGACATTAGGTTAGGATATGTACGCTGCCACCCACGCGGAATTGTTGCACCGTGAAAATTCACAAGCAAATGATGTTTGGCAGCTGCCTCTAACAGATCCAGGCAATAGGCCATTGTTTCTTCCGTATCACCCGCAAAAAAATCGATTTTTACTCCTGCCACCTTATTTTCTTCCAGCCAAGCAAATTCTTTTTCACGATTTTCCGGAGAATTCAACTTAAACAGTGGACCGGCTGCACCGTTGTTTATCCAAGCCGTAGAAGAATTATACCACAAAAGAGTACGCACACCACGTTGCTCTGCATACTTCAATGCATCTTGAATTGTGCCACCATTTTCCATCACATCCCATTCCCAGTCAATCAATACATAAGGCCATTTTAACTCAGCAGCCATATCAATGTATTTTTTCACTATCTGAAAATCCTTGGATCCGTGATTATAGGCCCAATATATCCATGAGACATTCCCTGGATGAATCCAGTCAGTATCTTCCAAAGTACAAGGAGCACTCACGTCAGTGACCAGAGTAGATTCAACAACATCAGCCAGCGATCCGATGATCATCACACGCCATGGTGAAATCCAATTTCCAGTAATTGGCTTTGTATTCTCAGCAGGACATACCTTATAATCAGTAAAAAGTTGTTCATTTTTCAAAGAAGAGGCGCTATTTTGTCGGCCAATACCAGCCTCTGAAATCAAGGTCCAAACATCATCGGCCGTTTGAATCAATGCCGGATATCCCCAATGATGATTGGAATTCTCGCCTGTTGTAGTCATTGGAAAAAAATCCTCATACCCAGAGTTATATTTTTGCATCCAACGTTTTGTTCCCTCAGTAATACGATAGGTAGTAAGTTCCTCGGAAAGAACCGCCTGATTAAGTTTGGGTAACTCATACCTGAAAGCAATACCATCATTATAAAGACGGAAGTTCAATCTCAGTTCACGGCGAAGAGAATCAGTAAACAAATATACATATTCAAATCCTTCATTGAAACAGTGCTTGCGCTTTCCTGTTAGCATTGTATAATTTTCCTTTACAAGGCGGGGTTGACTAACACTTTTCAGTATCAACCCACGTCCTCCTCCATCCTGCGTATACATGCCGATAACAGGTATAGACAATATTTCATGTTGCCCCTTCGCATCCATGTAATTCACATCAAAAGAAAGATGGTTTTCTGCACTTGTTGTATACTTTAATTGTATCTTTCCATTAGGAGAAGAGATGGAACGGGTTTGCTCAACATACTTCATTGTACCGTCTTCATTGTAAAAGAGCTCATCCACACAAACTGAACGGCGTCCGATAGCTCCTTTATGACCATCAATAGTAAGCACAGCATTATGATAAAACAAATACCACTTGTCTTTAAACTCAGCAATACCCGGGTGAATAGTAAAACTGTTTTCTGCCATACCTGTAAGTTCACCTTGATACTCCCACGGTCCCTCCATACTTTTCGATGTAGCATAAGATATATTTTCACGCCCTTTCCCCATGGAAGCATAAGTCAGATAATAGATACCATTACGTTCGTGAAGCCAAGGACCTTCTACATACTTGGGCAAATCAATAACTTTAATCTCGCCATCCAGTTCAATCATATTCGGCTTCAGTTTAGCCATAAAACATGTACCATTTCCCCAGCACAACCAAGCCTGTCCGTTCTTTTCAATCAGCACGGTCGGATCAATATCATTCCACCAGCCACGTGCTCCGTTGGACGTCATATCATCACTTACCAATGGCTTTCCTATAGCATCTACAAACGGACCAACAGGCGTATCAGCAACAGCCACGCCAACCGCTTTTCCTGTATATTTTCCTCCTCCTTGAACTGTCGTATAATAATAAAATTTGCCATCTTTTTCAACAACCTGTGAAGCCCAGGCCTCACCCACTGCCCACTTAAAGTCGGTCGGACGCAATACAGAACCATGATCGGTCCACGTCTTCATATCCTCCGTAGAATAACAAAGCCATTCCGTTATATTAAACTCCTTTCCGCCCGATGCCGTATCCTGACCATCATAGTACTCATCATGACCGACATATAAATATAATTTGCCATCATGCACCAACGGAGCTGGATCGGCTGTAAACTTATCTGTTATTAACGGATTTCCTTCATAAACAAATGTGCGTTGGGCATAAGCTGAAAAAACAGCACACATACCAACCAAACACATTAATAATATTTTCTTCGCATTCATAACTTAAATATTAATGTTTTTCTCATATTAACTATAAGATTACTATCATTCTTGGGGAAAAATAATCTGATACTTGCCACTTAAATGCATAAATGCAAACAAACGTAATAACCCATCGTAATAAGCATCGAAGTATCCATCATCATAGGGTACATGTTCTGCATTCCACAGCCGATCAATAAAATCACAGATTTTACTATGAGTACAAACTAATGAAACTGCCGCCGATGTAGCAACCAAACCTAACGAATGACGGAGCTTCTTATATCCTCCTGCACCAAGAATCTCATTTACCTGGGTACCATCAACATTATACTGGTCAACAAAAGTATCAATCCCTTCGGCATACAAGAAGTTCTGAATTCTATTCCCATAGGATTGTTGCCATTCCTTATCGGCACATACCCATGAATAGTCCAAAGCAATATTCATAGGAACACGCCATGAATCAAAACGGAAAGCATCACCTATGATTCTGTTACTGCCAAGTAAAGTTCCATCATAATTGCAATAATCCGGATTCAAGCCTGTAATAGGATGGATGCACTTCCGTAAATATGCACGGCTCTTTTCGGCACATTCACGCCAGAAACTGCTCCGTCCATCTTCTGCCCAACGCGCCCAGACCTCATAAAAAGCCGGAACATGATAAGATGGGTCGGTAAAGCTCCCACCCCATGGATCAGGTGTAAAAGTTATCAGCTGATGTTGCAAATTAATCAAGGGCGATACCCGATCCATCCCAGCTTTTTGCATGGAACAGTCTAATATATTCTGAGCCTCGGCCAAGTAATTTATCCCGGTATCATTCCCCCAACGATTGGATGCAAAAATAAGCGAAGTTACATAATATAATTCTCCATCAGAAGCTGGCCCTTGCGCATTGCGTTTCCCGTCAGTCTGACAGCTCCAAGCAAAATAGCCTTTCAACGGGCCATCCTGATGTTGCATGTATTTTTTGCTCCAACGCCACAATCGATCAAAGATGTCTTGTCGGTCAAACTGTACGGCAATCATCATACCATACGACATTCCTTCTGTCCGGACATCATGATTCTTCAGGTCAGATATATAAGCTAATGAATCACCTACCTCAAAATAAATTTTATTCGGACCTGAGAATAAATCATTAAAAACAGAAGTTATCTTTGCATTGATATCTGTTTCCTTATATCCTAATTCAGCAAACAAATTCCGATATTTCCGTGTTGCAAAAGCCCCTTTATCCCAAGGCAAAGCATCAAATCCAAGCCAATCAACTTCCACTTGTCCTCCTTTAAAAAGGCTGCATTGCAAATCGCAAATGCCAGTAGGAGCATTCTTGACTGTTGTCGTAACCTCCATCCAATCAGAGCTTTTAGGTATAGATATTTGTCCTATTCTACTTCCTTCGGATGTACTAAGCAATAAAGTAGCCCCTTTTTCAGATTTAGCACGCACACGTATCGTCGCAACAGGTTCTTTTCCAAAATCTACCCGATTATAACGTATCCAAGCCTTTTTCCGGGTAAAAACACTTTTCCATCCTTCAAACTTATTACTATTATTGATAAATGAAATGGAAACACCCGTAGGACTTATCTGGCTATATCTGTCTATCTGAATTCTCGATCGGGCTTTTGTAATGCCTACACCACGCAAGGTCGGTATTACTTTCTGAATTGTCCCATCAGCATTGAAGGACAAAGAATCAATTCTGACCGAACGATTTTTGTCAAACTCAGGAGAATAATCGTTATGATGATAAAAAAGATACCATTGATCTTTATACTCCACAATAGAATGATGGTTGGTCCAACAGCCTGAAGGAGATTCATCCATAATAATACCTTTGAATTCAAATGGCCCCATAGGGCTGTCTCCCATGGCATAAGCCAGCGTCTCTGTCTTATCCTTCACCCATGGAAAAGTAAAATAATACTTTCCATTTCGTTCAAAAGCAAAAGGACCTTCTTTAAAACCGTCAGGCATTCCCTCTATTTGCATCGGATCCGAAGCCAGTTCTACCATATTTTCTTTCAACTTTGCAACCTGTAATCCTCGTCCTGCCCAATAGATATAACTTTGTCCATCACGATCGACCAAGACGCAAGGATCTATACCATTCACTCCTTCTATCGCACGGCGTTGTGGAACAAACGGTCCATAAGGTTTGTCTGCAATGGCTACCCCTACTGCAAAACCACGTTTTCCTTCTCCTCGCGGAGTAGAAGGAAAATAAAAGTAGTATTTTCCTGCTTTATAAACACAATCGGGAGCCCACATAGAATAGGAATCTGGCTGAACCCACGGAATACGATTTTGAGTCACAATCACTCCATGATCTGTCCAATCGACTAAATCGTCGGACGAATACACATGATAATCGGCCATACAGAACCACTCCTTCAGCCGTTCAATAGGGCTGGGAATATCATGAGAAGGATAAAGATACATTTTACCTTCGAATACCCGTGCTGTAGGATCGGCCGAAAAATGATCTCTGATAATTGGATTTTGTGCCATCATACTACCTGCATAAACAAACAGTAAGAAAACTATTTGATGGATGCCTTTCATATTTATATATTGATGTTTGTGTAAAATATTCATAGTTCTTTCAACACCTGACAGGGCTCTTTCATTCACATAAAAACTGTCAACATTTGCTTCACCTCTATCCAAGCATTATTTTATTCTTGCAAAAGGATTGACTTTTCCTCGTTAAAACATTGACTAAGCCTCTATAATTTTCCGCTTCTCAAGTGACAAGAATACTATCATTGATAATGTAATACTTTAGTATAGAGAATGAAGCAAAATTAAACAAATAACCGGTAATCTACTCTTCAGAGACTATCATTTTTTAAACAAATGAGGCAAAAACTCTTTCAGGCAACGTCTCCAAGTCAACCATTCATGATGAGTGCCTGGTGATTCATAAAAATCTACCTCAATGCCCATTCCTTTCAGTTCGTTAACCATTTTTTCTGTGCCAAAATTCTCTTCCGATCCGCATCCCATAAACATATAATTTACCTGTTTATTGAACTTCTTGGCATCAGCAAATACTCCATTGAAACAAGTTTTCAGATCAACGCCGAAAAGGGCTCCACTAAAAGTACCCAAGTAAGAGAACATATCCAAGTTAGGCAATACGGTATTAAAAGTCTGATGTCCTCCCCAAGACAATCCTGCCATAGCACGATTCTGACGGTCAGATTTAGTACGGAACGTTTTGTCAACCATCGGTATTAAGTCTTTCAGAATCACATCATAGAACGAAGCTCCATAAAGGTTACGTTCATTATTCACATTTTTACCTCGCCGAGGTACAAAAGGAGCCTTAACATCACCACTCTCCATCACTACAATCATAGGTACACATTTACCACTGGCTATCAGATTGTCCATAATGAATTGCATACGGCCTTGTGTACTCCATCCTGTTTCATCTTCACCCATTCCATGTTGCAAATAAAGAACAGGATAACGTTTCTTTCCTGAAGTCTCATATTCGGCTGGCGTATAGACCATGGCACGACGGAAGGATTTCTGACTTTCTGCATAATAAGAAACCGAACGAACCTGCCCCTGAGGTACTCCTTGTTGCGGACGATAATAATTGCCTTCTTCACCTTCGGGCACTTCGATACCGCTTGATTCACGACAACAACCAAAGAATGTTTCACTTGACGGATCGCAAACCTGCACGCCATCTACAATAAGGAAATAATAATGAAAACCTACTACCAACGGATCGGTAGTCGCCGTCCAGAAGCCTTTGGCATCTTTTTGCATATCATATTTCTTACCACAGATATCGACCTGCATCCTACTACAGGCTGGAGCATAAAAGCGGAAATGGGCACGACGTTCATTATCAAGACGAGGATACTCATAACCTGGCACATTGGTAACAGCCGCTTGCGTATCTTTCATTATATCTTGTGCCTCTTCATCCGAGAATTGCCACCAATCAAAATTGAAGAGCTTGCAACCTTTCCGGCCTTTAAACACAAAATATACATCATGTAAGCCTGTTGCCTGTTTTTGCAAAGAAGCCTCAACTGTCATCCAACGCTCCCAACCTCCCGTATGAGGTACTTTTATTTCTGTGATCTGTTCCCCACGAATACTATCCAAATGAACCTCCAATGTTCCACCACGCAACGCACTGCTAATAGAAGCAATAAACCGACGAGGTGATTGATTGCCGAAATCGACCTCACGCACTTTTATATAATCACCGTTATGAATTTCCGAAACATATACCCCATTATCACCATTCGGCTCTGTTTTCAACCCTTCACTGAAAGCAATCGTTTCCGCCTCAACACGTTGACGAGGATTCAAAGTTCCAACAGGCTTCACTCCTTCTTTTGTGGCGTTAATAATAGGGAATGTTCCATCGTCGTTAAATGTAAATTGTTCTACCGCAGCACTTCGACCAAAGCCTCCCCCACCTGGCAATTTACCTGTATGATAGAAGAAGTACGAATTGCCTTTATAATCAATAATACCGCAATGGTTCGTAAAAGAGCCTGTATCCTGTAAAGGCATTATCTCACCCATATATTTCCAAGGCCCCAACGGTGCATCTGCCATAGAATATGCAATATGTTCTGGTACCCCACCTGCCGCATAAAGCAGATAATATTTTCCGTTGCGCTTATGCAACCAAGGACCTTCGGTATAGATATCTTTATATTTCTGTCCTTTTACCCTTTTTTCAGGATTAGGAGCACCAAAACTTTCAACAGTTTGTTCTATTTTACCGACTTCACCCTTTATGGAGATCATGTCATCATTCAACTTTGCGTAGTAAACATTAGGATTTCCCCAATAAAGATAAGCCTGTCCATCATCATCAATCCAAACAGTAGGATCTATGTAATCCCAACTGCCATCACAAAGCGGTTTCCCAATTGCATCTTTAAAAGGACCAGTAGGACTATCACCAACAGCCACCCCAATAGCCATCGCATTGGTCAACTTGGAATGAAGGCAAACATACCAATAGAACTTTCCATTACGTTCTATACATTGCGCAGCCCAAGCCCGATCATCTGCCCATTCAAACGATTCAATCGCAAGAAGGGATCCGTGGTCAGTCCAATTCACCATATCGGTAGTAGAATAAACCCGCCATTCCTGCATCCAGAAAAAGTCGGCACGATCTTCATCATGTCCGGTATAAACATAAAGAGTACCATCATGTACCATAGGAGCCGGATCGGTCGTATAGCACGTCTGTACTATCGGGTTTTGTGCTGCAAGAGGACACAAGACTGCCGCACACGCACAAGCAACAGCCGTAAATAATAATTTCTTTTTCATGGTATTCACTTCAATATTTATTATATATTTTTTTCCTATAAAACAGTTCTTCCGACTTTCAACCTTTTCGTCTTGAAGGCAATTACAAAGTAAAGCAACTTCGAGCAATTAACCCAAGAAGAATGTTACAAATACATTCGTTCATGTTACATCATGGGCAAAAAATGCATTTTTTTCGTATTAAAAGGGACTCTTCTTCTTCAAAAACATAAAATTGGACTTCAGAACTCAAAATAAACATTGATGAAGTAAAAAAGAAAAAGCTCGGCAAGATTCTATTTTTTTCCTGCCGAGCTATTATTAATAAGTTGCACTTTCTTCCGTCTTTTTCACACTTCCATCACTATCTATAACAGTCCAAGTGAACACGGTTCCATCTTTTCTGTCCGGGCAACAGCCTGTCCAATCAGCGCCATAAGGTTCACCAGTTACAGGATCAATGCCAATATAACGGTTCGTGCTCAAGGATAAGAGCATACATTGTCCACGAAGCATATCTTGCCATAAAAAGAGACTTGCATCACTCTCCTTTTCCATCATACGCACATCCGCTGACAATCCTGCCCCTACAACAGTCAGGAATCCTGTTCCATTCATTGCTTCTAAAGCAATACGACCTTTACCGCGATCATGCACCTTGAAAAAACATCCTCCATTCTGGTATTCACGGCTACCTTTACCTGCAGAATGAAGCATCCCATGCGGATTAGCCCAAGCATAAGTACCATTAGACAAATTGCACAAACTTATAACTTTCCCTATTGGCAAGTTAGAAGTTCGATTTGCCATTGGTTCGTCAACTACAAAATTATCAAAACAAGCATATCCTCCCTCTCTTTCCTTCTCATTGTATGCAAAAAGAGAATAACGCGATCCTTGGAACGTCTTTAATTGATAAGGGAGCAACACTTCTTCACCAGCCTTTTCATACTCACTTCCATTCAAACTATAATAGAATTGGGCTAAATCAGCATCTAAGTCCACCGTAATTCTCAGATAAACAATTCCTTTGTACACAGGATCCTTCATCCCCATCTGCTTCTGTAATGAAATTGTCTTATTTCCTTGTTGTACCTTCATTACAAGATCCTTTGCTTTTCCTGTACATACAACTCCTAACCACGCATAAGGCATATTTAGCAATCCTAGACCTGCCACATCACCATCTCTCAAACGGGAAGCGTCCAATTCCACTGTAGCGGTAGATATAGGACCGATACAACGTTGTGTCAACGTATTCTTGGCCCAAAGGAAATTTCGTGCAGGCATAATCTGCAAACGTAACTTACCATTTTTCAATGCCCATTTCTTATCTACAGGTTCATGATTCCATTGCCAAATGGGTAAAAGTTCATCATTATCAAAGCTATCACTACGAATATAAGGAGCGTGAGGAAGCGATACAGATTCCACATTCGGTTTAAACCAAGTACGCGGAGTACGTCCTAAATTACCCGGCAATCCAAAATATGGCCAACCATCTGCCCATGTCACGGGCGACAAACAGACCGTTCGCCCCACAGCACGAAAGTCGGTCATAGAAATTCCCCACCATTCACCATTAGGTAAATCAACAATTCCTCCTTGATGCAAAGGCACAGCACTAAAATAATTGCCATCATCACCCGAAACATTAAAATCAAAACCATCTTCCGGCACAGGACTACCTAATCCGACATTATTCACTGAATGCACACGCCGTGTTCCCATTGTTTCTTTAGCACTGATAGTAACCGTTTCGTAGGGTCCCTCAGGCCGATCGGCACGCGCACATTGCATACGTCCAACAGGAGCATAATTTGCACTGATAATATAATACTTACCGTTTATCTTATAAAAATGATGTCCTTCTCCCATGGCATTCCCTGCAGGAATAATCACACGCTCACTACCTTCCACAAAGCCTGTAAGGTCTGGTTTCATTTCAATTAAATGCACTTCATTATACTTATATACAGCATATATTTTTCCATCATCATCAAACAAAACAGAAAGATCATAAATGCGACCGCCTATATTAATATGTTTCCAAGGCCCAGCTGGATTCTCAGCTATAAACACTTGTAGTCCATGCCCATTTATATTACTGAAAACATAAAATTTACCATCATGATAACGGATACAAGGTGCCCATATACCCTGTCCATATGCTTCTTTCCCGTTTTCCAGCTTAAATTCATCCCCCATATTGAAACGGTCAAAACAATAACTCATGAATTTCCAATTAACCAGATCTTTTGAATGCAGAATTACTAAACCTGGAGTAGCGTGCATTGTTGTTCCCGCTAAATAAAAATCATCTCCAACCCTAATTATATCCGGATCAGAGAATTCATCATAAAATAATGGATTCGTATAGGTACCATTTCCATTATCTGCAGTCCACGAAATATTCCCCTCAGTTTCTTGTGCAAAAACAGAAGTAGTCATTACAAACAGACAGATTAAGAATAATGCTTTCATAATATTTATTACGTCCAAATATTGTATTAACCTCAAATTCTTTATCAAATCTCAAAAGACTAGTCTTCTTAATTAAAAAGGTCGAAGCACCTCACACTTTGTGTAAGCCCTCCGACCTTCACTAGTTTAAAAAAGTCTGCTATTCACTTTTCCGTAAGCACACTTTATACTTCATTTCCAAATAGCAAAGTCTATTCGTTTTCGATATTCTTTTTCAGCAGTCTGATATAAAATACTCCACCAGCAACCTGTCCTGGTTTACTACGGAAAGTAACCGTGATCGAAGATTTACCTTCTAACATATTTACCGGTATCGGATATTCTACATTGACCAATTCTTCCCTATTCCATTTACCAACCAAGTTCTCCTCAACCAATAATTCGCCATCAATCAGAATATCAAACGAACGGTTAGAAGTTTCATTTCCCCAATAACGAACCATCAACGAAAGATCTGTCTTACCATCTGTTGCCAGGTTATATTGGAAGTATCCACCATCACGAGCATCACGCCACGGTTCACCTTGGAAGTGACCAGTTTGTGAATTTTCATATTTCATCTTATGATCTACTTCAGGCTGCTGCTCTGCAGTAGCTACGGCATCCACTGTACGTTGGTCAAGCAACAATTTACGTTGTTCTGCTTCACGCTCTGCTTTCTGAAATTCCGCATATTCTGCATCATTCATCGAAAGCCAGTACATCATATAACGGCAATCATGTATACGGAAGAAAGGTTCCAATACCAAATCTGAAAGTTTTTCTCCCTTCAAAGTAAACAAATCGGGAACAGTATAACACATTTTTTTACCTGCTACCGGTTGCATATTTTCCAATTTAGAAAGTACTGTCTTACGATCACCTATGATAAACGGAGTATCAAACACAGAAACCAGCGGACCATGAGCGATGTGCCCCCAGCGATCATCATCTGCAATTAAGCCATCCAAATGTTCAGTGCCCATACGCGCTCCCAACAAAATAGGACCACGCATAATCGCAATATAATTAGACACATTCGGCAACTCTTCTACAGTAACTTTCATCGGAGTGGTTATTTCAATCACATCCCCATCCTTCCATTTTCGGTCTATCTCAATATAACTTGAGGGCTTAGAATCTACCGCATAGTCTTTTCCCCGACAAACGACCTTCATTGCGCCTGCTTCACACCACCAAGGATGCCGAATAAGCAACTTTGCTTTTACTGCTTTCTTCACATGCAATACCAGCCGACTGCTTTCTTCATCTGGGAAAGATGTTTCTTGAGTTAAGGTAATCCCTTTCTCTTTCCAGTTCAATTCAGAAGCAACAAATAGATTCACATACAAATCATCACCATGATGAGTATAAATGAACTCACCATATTTCCCATGATTTTCCATACCCGTACCTACACAACACCACATAGCACTGTTCGGTGCAGAGTAAACACGATAGTGAGCCGGACGTGCAGATGTAAAATACACGTATCCTCCATGTTCAGGATGCTGAGTAGAAAGAATATGATTGAACATTGCTCGCTCGTAGAAATCGGCATAACGAGCTTCCGGATGCATACGGAAAAGACCTTCCGTCAATTTCAGCATATTATTGGTATTACAAGACTCAGGGCCTTCACGATCCTCTACGTAACTTTTACAATCAGTAGCAGCAGGAAAATGTTCACGACGACTATTACCACCCAAAGCTAAAGAACGATTATTCACCACTGTATTCCAAAAGAAGCATGCCGCAGAATCGTAAGTAGATTTATCCTGTTCTCTACCAGCCATATCGCTCAATTCTGCAATACGTTGATATCCTACAACTTTAGGAACTTGGGTATTGGCGTGTTTGTTATCCAGATTGTCCACTCCAGCAACCATACTATCCAACAACCAATGATGAGAGAAACGTTTAGCGGCATCCAAATATTTCAAATCACCGGTCATCTGATAAGCATCAGCATATACTTCATCCATGCCACCAAACTCATTACCCAACATCTGCTCCATTTGTTCTTCATTAAGAGGAGCGATGATCGTCAATCCCCAATCGCAAAGATCTAAAAACATTTGACGTGCTTCTTCGCTTCCTCCATACGACCATGCATCTCTCAAACCAGCATAAATCTTATGCATATTATACCAAGGCACCCAGTACTTCCAAACAATTCCAACGTTGCCTTTCTTTATCTCATTCCAAGCCACCATACCATTAGGCACACCACCAACGTAGCCGTTACCATGTTTTTGTTGACAACGCTTCAGTTCGGCAAGCATATAATCCATACGCTGTTTACATGCTTCATTTCCTGTAGCCGCATAATGAATAGCCAACGCTGACAGGTAATGACCTCCAACATGCCCGTCCAAATCTTTCCAATTCGGAAAACTTTCTCCTTTAGGAGGCAAACCCGCTTCTTTCAAAAAAGGAGCCAGCAAACGGTCTACGTCATACTTCAACAGCACATCTACATTCAAGTCACATGCATGTTTAAACGGGCCGTCCAACAACTTTACCTCTCCTAATGAAAAGGTATTGGAATATAATTTATCCTGAGCAACACTATTCGGCATAATGCCAACAAGACAAAAGGCTGCAATAAAAATCTTATTTTTATTAATCATAATTGAACAAATATAAAAATAACACAACGATGCAAATGTACAAAGAATCGCCTAATATTCATTACATTGCATCATATTCAAAACCTAATAACTTTTACTTCGTAATTGATTTTTCCAACAAATCTTTCACAAAAGGTTTCGGTTGATAGTCACGATCAAAAAGCAACGCATAATCTTTACGTCCACGTACGGGAAATCCATTCTTCCACGAATCTCCGTCACTTACTCCCCATGCTGTAACTCTGCTAATCACATCAGAATGTTTAACAAAAAGATTCATAAACTCAGCCATTCGTTTATTCCACTTTTCAGAAACACTATCAGGCAAAGAAACCGGATAAGGATTTAATGCTTTGCGAAAAGCAACCGTATCAGCAATATTTGCCGTACGATTCACTTCTGGAAGTGCGCTCATATCCCATTCTGTAATCATGACTTTGGCTCCTGTTGAAGCAAAAGCCACGATACTCTGTTCAAAATCAGACAAATCTGGATAGTTCATTCCAACATGTCCTTGCATTCCAATAGCATCTACCCGCAATCCTCTAGCCTTCATATCATTAACCAGCTTAACAACAGCATCGCGTTTCCCTTTAAAATGCATATTATAATCGTTGTAATACAATTCTGCATCTGGATCTGCCTCATGGGCATATTGGAAAGCTAAAGGAATAAATTCTTCTCCCAAAATCTGATAAAATTTACTGTTTCTATAAGAGCCATTCTCCATGATGGCCTCATTCACAACATCCCAACCTTTAATCCGTCCTTTATAACGACCAACAACAGTCATAATATGATCTTTCATACGCTACTTCAAAACTTCTGGAGACACATTATTTCCATCTTTATCTACACAGAACCAAGGTGCCAATTGTGAATGCCATATCAGACAATGACCAGTAACTGTCAATCCATTATCCTCGCCAAATTTAACAAATTCATCAGCCTGACGAAAATTATATCTGTCTTCCTGAGGATGAATGGTCTGGCATTTCATACAATTTTCCGCCACAATAGCATTAAAATGTTTTTTCACTATATTTACTCCATTTGTATCTCGCCCAGAAGACTGAAACGTATTCATGGCTACGCCTATCAGAAATTTATCACCTAAAACAGATTTCAACGTAGGTTCTTCCTTTACAATAGCACGAGATGTGCGGGTAGCACAAGCACATAATGCTGCCCCAGCCATCATAATAAGCAACAAACTCTTTCCTTTCATAAAATTCATCCAATATTATTATTCTTCCAAAGTCACACTATTAATTACTATCGGGCCTTTACCACTCGACCAAAAACCAATGATATACAAATGCGAAGGCTCCAACTTATCTCCGTTACCATCTTTCATATTGTGCAAATCAACCGTAATTTTCCGAGTATTGACAAAATCATAAGCAGCAGGCGAAGCCCAATAAGTATTTTCATCAAACAAACGAAATGACACAGCAAAATTTGGATCTGCATAATCATTTCCCAATTCTACATGTATGCTTTTATATCCCGACAAATCAAGGCCGCTTTTATATTCCCAGCCACCAAATCCCCACTGACCGGTTATCAATACATGTGTATCTTCATCAAATGAGCCAGTACCAAAAATCGACGGATTAAACATCTCCATAGTCAACAAAAATGGATTCAAAACACGGACTTTAAAACTTATCTCCTTAGTTACATCCTTCTGCGAAGTATAAGATGCTATTACCGTAGCCTCACCTTGTTTAAGAGCTGAAATCTTACCTAACTCCCCTACAGTTACTATATCCGGATTATCACAAGTGAATTTTACTTTTTCGGTCACCATCTGGCTACTTCCATCTGCATACACAGCCTTTATGGCTGCATAACAAGCATCTCCCATTCTGATTTCATTCTCTGTATTCACATTAACCAATTCCAGACTTTCCAGATCGCCTTCAGGAATTTCTTCACCAGCATATTCCTTAAACCAATGATATACAGGCCAAGGACATGCTTCCGGATCGTTCAGGAAAGTATAGGCCCCTTCTTCGCCCGGCACATCTTTAAAATCAATCAATAAATGAGAGCCCGCAAAAAGTAACCAACTCACATTTCCACACTTATCAACAATATATTTAAAGTTAGCACCAAACCCATAGCCACCAGCTACACCTGTATAACTTTTACCCCAGGTTGAATCATATTTAGCCGGAGCCCAATCCATTTCAGTCACCATAATAGGTGCTATATTGGCTGCAGGCTGTATTGAATTGTCCCAACCCTGCTGGAACGATTCATAACCACCTCCCCAGGAGCCACCCTGTTCTGCACTTTCCTTTTCGGCATCACTGCCATACCAACCAGGATATACATGAATGGCATAACCTATATTATCCCCTTCAATAGGATTGATGGCATAACCACTATATTGTGACTGATAGCCCAATCCTGGTACCCAAATTATATTCCGAGCCCCATTATCCCGTATCTTGTCGACAATAGCCTGACAGAAAATCTTCATCTGATCATAAAAAATTTGTTCTCCACTTCCACAACGGCTACCATCCGCAGTCATAATATTGATTGGCTCATTAGCCAATTCAAACATGACACCTTTATTATTCTTCAATTTAGGATGCTGAGAAACGATATCCCATACTTTTATCAGGAAGTCATTATAGTCATCTCCTACAGCTATTGTATCCGGAGAAACTCCAGGCGGACGCATTACTACGTATATTCCTCTTTCATTGGCGTATTCAGCCATAGGAACAAACAGTTCATCCAGATACTTACGAAAGCGCGATTCCGAAAAACGTTCATGACCTTCATAACGAACAGACGGCAGTGCAGGATCATCACTCCAATACGGGTCCAAATGCATACGCACAAAGTTCACCCTCCATCCTGCACTCAACATTCCGTCTATCTGTTTTTTATTATGACGCATACATCCGTCTACATCATAATCTCCCCATGTGTTCTGATTAAAGAATGGGCTAAAAGTCATTGCAAATCCATGCAGATTAACAATATCACCCTCTTCATTTCTCAAATAACGTCCAACGACCGAAAGTTTAGGCATATTACCTATATCCGGAGTATCTCCCGGCTTTTCTTCTGGTGTTTCAACGTCTGACTCTCCCGATTCTTCTGGCATTTTGTCATCCGAACATGATGACACAACAAACAATGCCAAAAACAGAAATAAATTCCATAGTGTTTTCATATGCAAAAATGTGTGTGTTTAATGATATTAGTGATGAAGCAAAAATAGCCTCTCTATTCCAAATACACCTTATGTTTATGTTACATAAACTTTCGCTTACGTAACATCACGCGTTTAATTTTGTTAATTACACATGAAAAACAAGCCCGAATTGGAATTTTATCCTCAAAATCTTAAATTCCTACCAAATATCCGTCCGAAATGGTGATGCCAACAAACCATCCTTATTACACAAATTCGCATCCGACGGATTGTCACTCCATGCATAACGAACAGCTACGGGATGTTCTATTTCCGAGCTACTAACAACTACTTTATTTCCTTTTATCACAGCATCAGCCCAAACAAATTTCCGATCTTCACCAGCTATCGCAAAATGTTTCAAAGCACCACCACGAGACTTCAGGCCACGTCCTTGCGTGTCGAAAGTAAGTATTATACGGTTGCCCTCTATCTTCATATCTTTATAAACAGGGCCTTGACAAACCAATTTTTCCCCATAAGCCAACTTTTTCGCTCCCAAGAATAATCTTTTTGCCACACTTTTTTTATCCAAAGGATGAATGTCATTCCACTCACCGACATCATAAGTTACAGCCAATGATGTATTAGGAATTGTCAATGCAGCCTTCAGTTGCGCTTCACGCAATCGAGCCCATCCGCTATCCGTCGGTTTATCATGTTTCTTCATATAATTAGGAAGCTGAACCAAAAAGAATGGCATATCAGGCATATTCCACAATTCACGCCAATTCTCTACCAACCCTTTCAACATCGGATAATACTCATCAGGACGTCCCGTATTGCTTTCACCTTGATACCATACTGCTCCACGAACTTTCCAATGACGAATCGGATAAATCATTCCATTATAAAGTCCAGAACCGGCTTGACGCAGATTTTTCAATCGGTCAGCATATTTATCCGCTTCACGTTTATCATAACCGACTGCATATTTCCACTCACCTTCCAGATTTACTTCATCTGCATCTCCTTTCAACAAATAGGGTTTGTCCGGTACAATCTCACCGTATCCGTTTACTGCTTCCAGTCTTAAAGTTATATTATTCACCCCCTCAACCAACACACCGGCAGGAACATCATATTTACGAGGAGGACCAAAGTAGGTTGTATGGCCAACCAGGCATCCATTCACATATACCCTGTCGTCATCCGCCATGCGTCCCATATACAGTTTAGCATGACGCCCTACCATGGAAGCCGGACATACAAAACTTTTCCTGTACCAGATAGCCCCTTTCGTCTGAATACCTTTTTCAGCCCATGTACTCGGTACATCTATCGTCTGCCAATCCGAATCATTCCAATCTTTCTTGTACCACAAGCCTTCACCTTTATCCTGACGAGCCTGTTTTACAGCTTCAAAAGCCTCTTGATCAACGACATAACGAGGCACTTCTTTCAGATGTTCCTGACTGACCCACGACTGTATGGACGATCCTCCAAGGCTTGAAACTATCACTCCAACGGGAAGACCTGTATAGTTATACGTTTCTACTGCAAAAAAATAGGCCAACGAAGTCCAATTCATCACTTCCGACGAAGTAGCCGAATGCCATACGGCATCACCAGCAATCTCTTCCTTCAACTCTTCTTTTGAATCTTGTGTAGGAACCTTATAATGACGAATCATGTGATTATTGGACACTGGTATCTCCGGGAATTTTTCAACCAGCCGATGAATAGGCGTTTCCTGATTGGATTGTCCAGACATCAGCCACACATCACCGACCAATACATCACGTATCGTCAACTCATTTACTTCCATAATGAAAGGACCGCCAGCCGTCTGAGCCGGCAACATCACCTGCCAGTTGCCTTTATCATCAGCTTCCGTATTATAAAAACTACCTCTAAAGCGTACTGTTACTTTTTCAGCAGGATCAGCCCATCCCCAGATTTTCAGTTCCGTATCACGCTGAAGCACCATCCGGTCACTGACAAGTTTTGGCAAACGTATTTTAGCCGCCAAAGGTTGTGCCGACAAAAGCACCAATAAACTATATATAATGTATGATAATCGTTTCATTTTAATTCTATTATATGAATCTGGAAAATAATTCTAAAACTCAAAAAACTTTCATTACCCAGCTCAACCGGATATTATTTTCCATAACTTCTTGGACCAACATAGGTCTTCTTCAGACCTCCCCAGTCAACAACAACCCGTTGCACAATCATACCGGGATCTCCACATATCAAAGCCAATGTATGCTTTTCTTTCATCGGATCTATCGGGAAGAGTGCTTTAAAAACAGCACCGTTTTGCAAAACTTGTGTCTTCCACTCCGGCGAATATTCTTTTGGAAGATTTTCACCAATAGCTACTTCCGACTGATCTACGGAAACACCGAAACGCGTACTACGCCCTTCGTATATCGGGAAAAATGGCAATGTATATACCGTTACCTCCACACTGTCTGCATCTATTTTGCCTAATTCATATTCAAAACGGGGTGCATCCTTGGCTCTCGGATCAACAACCGGTTGTGTAGCCTCACCCAGCTGAATGCAACGCCAATCATAGCCCAATCCCTCAAGCAATTGTAAGGAATGAATAGCAGATTCTGTTTTACTTGTATAATCAGCCAAATCGAGCACCGCACAACCTTGCAATACATCCTCATTGGGTAATGGATTAATATCAACCTCTTGTGCAACCACTCCTTCGGTAAAAGTAACATCAGGCATATTCTGATATTTGGCACACCATCCCGGAGCCAGTTCCATCATATAATTCCATTTACCATCCAACAAACTATTATAGCAATCGTTCAATGCCTGGATACTGTCAAAAGCTAATTCTGATTCACGGGCAGCCCAATTAGCGCCAGCCACATCATTCTGTTTCAGCAATTCATGATTCAGTTGCGCCATCAGGAATTTACGGTTCATCTGATACGAAGCCATAGCCGGATAAGCCACCATCTCGTAAAAAGCCGGACGATATGCCTTGGGCATCACGTCAAGCAATCTTTTTGCTTTATCCGATAACAGCCGATAATCAGCCAGACGTCCTCGTGCATCATTATAATTGGCAAACGAATATTCCGTATCGCTCAGTTTTTCTAAATGAGGCGCATCCCACTCTCTCTCCCATCCCATAAACTCAGGCTTACGACTCCAAGCCAAACGGTAATAATCATCAAGCAAAGTCTGGAACTCGCCTCGGAAAGTCAGTCCAAATACACCAGCCAGATAATCAGCCTGATGACGGTTCACATTCTGATAATCAAAACGATCAAAATCCCAAGCCATATCAAAGAATGTCGTTACAGCCAACTCCATCGGCTTGATGTCTCCTACATTAAGCAACCAATATCGGTCGGCCCCCGTATCGTAAGCCTTCTTCAACTCTTCGTACATCAACACGGGAGGAGTTGTATTAAGCCACAAATAATCATGAGGAGCTCCCAGATAAGATGTGTGATAATATACCCCTGCACGTCCTGTACGCTTTTGTTCATCCGGATTGCTTAAGCGCTTTAAATAACCATAGTTATCATCCACCCAAACCAAAGTAACTTCGTCCGGAACTTTCAGACCCGCTTCGTACAACTCCAATGCCTCTTTGTAAGGTACAAATATCTGTGGAACCTCTTCAAGTGGTTTATCAATGTATTTCTTTAAAATCTTGCGCTGGTCTGTGATGGCTTGCGACAACATTTCGACTTTTTCTTCTTCACTCATGTCGCCACGCATTCCCTCGTCGTGCAATCCGCGCATGGCTAACGTATATACGTTTTCATAAGGGGCAGCCTCTTTTACACGGTTATCCAGCTTTTTCAATATAGTCTTCCGGTTGGTCTTATAATTCCATTCACCATCACGTCCCTTATTCCACTCCCATGTCGAAGCATTATTGAACAGCAAAGGTTCGCAATGCGACGTAGTAATAAGAATGCCGTATTCATCAGCCACCTTCTTACTGTCCGGATGAGAATAAAAAGCCCCTGTACAGGTATGCATAGCCGGAGCTAACATATTTCCTTTCAGACGAAGAATCAGTTCGCATACCTTCGCATATGTCTTAGGACCTATATCGTTCAGTTCCTTTTCGAAGTTCTTGGAAGCCCAAGGTTTCATGCCCCAATCTTCATCATTGATAAAAATGCCACGATACTTTATCGATGGTGTGTCAGATACATAGTTTGCCTCTACAAAAACGGCGTCCCTATGTACTACTGGCACATCGGCCCACCAATACCAGGGCGAAACACCAATAGCCTCGCTGATAGAGAAAACACCATAAGCAGTTCCACGACGATCGCTACCAGCCACTACTATAGCACGTTTCACTCCGTCAAACGGATGCTCAATAGTACGAACGATAAAACGTTCCCAACCTCCCTGAATAGTTGAGATATCCAGTTTCCCTTCTTCTACCAACCAGTCTATCCAACGACTATGTCCAATAGTACCTACAATTACAGCTTCTCCATTCTGCAATGCTGTAGTTTGCGCCACAATCGAATTTCCTGTCACCCGTTCAATATCTGCCGCAAGCAGACAGGCAGCTTTTTTAGCAACCTCCCAATCATCGGCATCATATAAGATTGCAGCTTTAGTCAGTTCTACTTTATTAATGCCACCCTCGTAACTCACCGTCACAACATCAGTAGCATAAAGCGACGTCGTTAGCAGCAACAATAAAGACATTAAAATTTGTTTCATATTCATTCTATTCATTTTATTATCCTATATTCAAATACTTAATCAGCTACACGGCCTTGTACCCTGACTTCTGCCAATCGAGGCCAAATACTTCCTTCATCCATACTGAAAGAAAAACGTACAAAACGCATCTTCAATGGCTGTTCAAAAGAAAGCCTTACATCTTGTTTCTCACCTGTAGTTGTACTATAATCACCCACAAGCTGCCACGTTTCTTTATCGGCAGAAATTTCTATTTTAAAACGGCAGTTTACTTTTTCTGCAAACCGGGCCGTTATAGTATGCAGCCAAAGTCCTCTTTCTGTATCCAATATCCAATAAGCCGAGTTTTCCTCTGCCGCTGGTTGCCAATAACTTTCTTCATCACCATCAGCAGCCAGTCCCGGTGAATGCCCTTTCTGCGAACTTGAAGCAAACGTCGGATTATTCAGACCATAAGTTTGCATTTCGCCACCTTCAATACCTTTTATATAACGTATGTAAGGACGGTCCACAACCTCTGGACTAACCCCTTCCTGATATGCCTGTTCACCCTCAAAGCGTAATGTCAAGCGAGCAGAAGACAGTCCGGGCGATGAAGCTTCCACCACTGTATTTCCGGCATAATAAGACCGAAAAGCAATGGCGGCCTTACCATCCTGAATGCGAATATCACTGTCCGGGCGGAAAGTAATAGACTTTCCGGTAGGAAACTCACCAGGTCCGGACACTACTCGCAATGTCACTGTCGGTGTATTGCTCAATTCCCGGCCATCGGCATCTGTTACCACTACAATCAGTTGTGTGTCGTCTGTTCCATCTGTTGCAATATCGTCCGTTTTCGAAGCTTTCAGCAGCAAGCGGGCGGCCTCCCCTTCGGCAGGCCACTCAGGTGGAGCCACCTTGGTATAAGCAGTCCGATACCAGTACCAGGAACGTTTCGGTAAACGGAAATAATCTACAATACCCATCTTAGCCATATCGCTACCAAATATGCTGCCATGATCGAAACCACACCAGATTGCCTGACCGCTTCTCCAAGTACGTCCTTTCCAACTATCATCACGTGCCAGATCTCCCCAACCGGGTATATATTGTCCCGGACGGTCTGCTGTCGTGCTACCATATTCAGTAACTACCGAAGGCACAGGCGGCTGCTGGAAATCAGGGATATTAGCTCCATCGCCGTTATAGCCAGCTACGTCACCAATCAAATCGATACGTTCCTCTCCCAACGGACGTTGTACTCCACCAACCGCAGCCTTACGGGTATCATCCAGCATGTGAGTTTTTTCAACCATCCGCTTTAACAATCTTTTCACCCCCGGCATGGTCTGTCCATCGGTAAAGAAAGGTTCGTTACACATACTCCAGACAAACACCGACGGATGGTTGCGATGAATGCGTATCATTTCTTCCAGCTGACGCAATACATCAGCCTCGAACGCCGCCGTATCGG
>NZ_FR883019.1:43277-58757 GCF_000435115.1 Bacteroides sp. CAG:633
CCCCGCCGTATCGGCTGCATTCAGCGGATAAGCTCCGGCTGTCCACCCACCGTCTACCTTCGGACCTGCTGTACTCCAGAAAGGAGCTTCAGACCAGAACAACATGCCTTCACGGTCGCAAGCATCCGTGAAAGCCGGAGAATGCGGATAGTGTGAACCACGAATCATATCAAAACCCGCTTCTTTCATCAACCGCACATCCCTACGGGCTGCAGCATCGGTCACAGCATCACCCCATCCAGCCTGATCCTGGTGTACATTTGCTCCTCTGAAATAATAATGCTCCCCATTCAGGAAAAATCCCTTATCCGAAGTCCACTTAAACCATCGGAAACCAAACGTGATTTCTTCCGAATCCAGCAAGCGTTTACCGTCATACAACTTGCTGACCAATGTATAAAGAGCTGGAGAAGCCGGAGACCAAAGAGCCGGAGAAACTATTTCCGGAGTTTGTACGTCATAAAGCGTCTCCTTGCCAGCCTCAATGCGTTTCGTTTTTGAGCACTCTGCAACCTTCTGTCCCAAAGAGTCCTTTACTATTATATATAAGGTATAGTCTCCCATTCGGTCATCAGTGTTCTTCACACAAGCTTTTACCCTTACTGACGACGATTTACCAGCATTCTTCTCCAGCGTCGGAGTAGTAACAGCCGTACCGTACCAATCCAAATGAACCGGATGTTTTTTCACCAAACGGACATTCCGATAAATACCTCCACTAAACACATGCTCACCACCCCGTGGAGCCAGGGTAGCTTGCCAAAGATTATTCACTCTGACGGCTATCACATTGTCTCCCTCCATTGCATACGGAGTAAAGTCGATACTGAATCCTGTATATCCACCTGCATGGCTTCCAGCCAACCGTCCATTGACATAAACTTCTGCTTCCTGAAAAACGCCATCGAATTCCAGAAAAAGCCGCTTCGCCAAGTCTTCTCTTTCCAGCTGAAGGTGTTTCCTATACCAGCCATAGCCTACATAAAAATCTTTCGATAGAAAATAAGGGATGCTGAACGAATGAGGCAATCCGATAGGTTCCCAATCGGCATCGTTATATTGTGGCTGAGCCGCACCCGCCACATCTCCCTGCTTATATTTCCATAAGCGATTCAACAACGTTGTCTCACGTCCCTTCTCCGAAGTTCGTTCTGACGTAACAGTTCCCCCCACATATAATGGCAAAGCCAAAAGGAAAAATAGTAGTAATAGCGTTTTATAGTTCTTCATAATAAAAAAACGGTTATAAAAAATTTCTGTTGTTACAAATATAGTTCCTTTTTAGCGAACAGACCTTATTGATATGTTACATAGACTTTCGTTCACGTAACATCACAAGCAAAAATTGATTAAATTATGGTTATTCAGTATCCGATTTGCTTATTGCACATCGTTTTTTTGCCAACTATGCACTTCGACTGCACTAACTGTTACAGTGTTGCTACACCAATTATGCAGCGTTACTGCATTAACTGTTGCAGTACGAAGAGCTAACTGGGGAAAATATTGTGGATAATAGGGGAAGAAAATAAATTGTATCATAGAAAAAATCATTTGCCGATTAGTAATAAAAAAACCTGCACTATCTTCGCAGATAATGCAGGCTATTATAAGAAGTAATTAATCTTTCAAATTTCAAAACGAAAGAATTTCCCTTAACTCTTATCAAATAAAACTTGTGTTATTCTTCTCCAGATAAACCTTTCAGGAATCCTTCATAAGTCGGCTTACGATTGTAGTTCAAATCCCAAAGGCCCACAGGCTCTCCTTGTCTCCAAACATTCTTTTCATCCTTACTGTCAGTAGCACACCACTGAGTAATGCCATACTGTTGTTCGACAGGAATAATCTCAAAATATTTGCGGATAATGAATGTATAGAACTCTGCCATTTTTTGTTGTTGCTCAAAAGTTACCTCCTCGGTTTTGAGCCCTGTTGCAAAAGTTTTTTCACAAATACCCATATCCAATTCCGAGATCTTAATCAGTTTGCCGCTGGCAGCCAATATTTGGAACATGTTAACAATTGCATCTTCCTGAGCCTTCTGATCAGCCTCGTTCAAGATGTAACTAACGTGCATCTGCGTACCGATACCATCAATCTTTGTCACACCATCAGACTCCCAAGTCTCAATCCAATGCACCAGACTCTTAGCCTTCTTATTGCCGTCCCACCACGATTCCAGATTGTAATCGTTGATAAAGAGCTTCAAGTCGGAAGGATTGCCACCATATTCCTGGAAGTATTGACGGGCTTTAGCGACTACGATACGTACGTAATCTTCGTTACCCAGATAATCTTGCCAATAGAAGTTAGCAGAGGCATCCCCGTTTGATGCTGATTGCAGATCATAATAACCATCTCCATCGGAATCGGCACCAGAGATTGGTTCATTTACGGCTTCCCAAGTTGTCACATAACCGCCAGTAGCTTCCATCATCCCCCTAATCCAGTTGTCCATAGCCCAAGTAAGGGTATCTTTCTTCTCTTCAGGAGTTAGAGGTATAGCATTCGCAGATTTCTCATAGTACAAACATATATCGTCCAAATACAAAGTTCCTTCATAGGCACCTACATTGAACAATAAGCGCGTTGCACCTTCTCCTGTACAAACCGTAGAAACTGTTAGTTCTTGCCAATCAGTAGTTACATTCAAAGCAGGGAAATCACCACAACCGATATATCCATCAGGATTTTGGAAACTAACTCCAATACTATTATCTTGTGTACCCTTAATTTTAAGACGTAAAAAATAAACCGTACCATTAGTAAAAGGCGTAGTTACCTCATAACATAATTGTTTTTCCCAAGATTGTGCAGCAGAAGTATTCTCAACGACACAAACCCCATCAGCCACAGACATAGTTAATCCTGCTCCCCATCCACCAATTGGATTTCCGCTAGAATAATCATCCTCAATAACAGGTACAGGAATAGAAACCTCACCACTATTACTTTCATAATAAATTGACAAATCATCTATATAGATAGAACCTGCATAAGCTCCATAATTAAAAAGAAAACGGTCAGCTCCATCTTGTGCAGTAGTAGAAACTAAAACTTCAGTCCAATCCGTTGTAATATTCATAGAAGGGAAATCTCCTTTGCCACTATAATCAGCACTATGTTGAAAAGCTGCACTAATAGACCCTTCAATACTACCTTTAACTTTAAAACTCAAGAAATAAACCTGACCACCTTCAAAAGATACATCAATCGCAGCCTGAGCTTCCCAAGGATTAACCGCACTTGGATTATTCATTTTTAAGCATTTCGATCCATCTGGTCCTCCATCTACCACTTCACGTGTAGAATTATTGCCCCAACCACCTATTGGATTACCATCCTCAAAGTCTGACTGATAAGCATATTTATTAGTAACGCTACCATCTCCTTCAACTTCTTTATCCGCAAGTAATGAATTCAGATACTTGTTATTCTGCTGGGAATGCCATGCCAATGTATGTCCGTAAATAGTCATACCGGCTGTTTGAGCAGCTGTTACAAAATTCGAAACTGTGGAAAAATTCATCGCACCATTATCTGATACACAGGAAGCATATTTCATTTCATTACCAGCTGTCATTTCATCGAAATTGGAAACGGCCAAACTACGCACCTGCGTACCTGCCATAAAATCGTTAGCCCCCAACGCAATTCCCAACTTAAAATTAGGATTCACAGAACGGTCTACATACGTTTTCAAAACATCGTAGGCATTCAAATATTCATACTGAACAATACTTGCCGGTTTTTCAGTGCGTAAGTCAACAATTGCATCGTCAGCACAAGCAGTGAACAAAGACAAGATTGCCAATGAATTTATTAATAAAGATTTGTTTTTCATACTAGCATACAATTAAATATAAAAACTTTCTTTTATCCAAAAGATAACTAGTTAGCATTATAATTAGGAGTAAATACCTCTAACTTATTGGTACCACGAGTTTGCAACACCAATGTATCTTTGGTAGCAACCTGTTTAAAACCATAGTCTATCTGATAATCCAAATAGATGGCATCACGATCTTTATTCCCCCATGATTTTTTTTCTCCATCTTCCACAAACTTTCCGGTTCCAGAAGCTTTAAGTCCATCAGTACCAGAAACAATAGTACATTCATTGCCATTAAAGGTCAGCAACAAGTCACATGTTACAGCGACACCATTGTTATCTTGTATAGTAACTGGAAAAACGGCAGTAGTAAGCGATCGGGTAGTGACACCACACACTTCATCCTTTTCCACATATTGCTCATGACGGATATTTGTACTCGTCACACCATCAACATTAATCTGATCTACACCACGACGTAGATAAGAACCATGCCAAGGATTCATATACTTCACACAATAAAGAACATAGTCCATCGGTTTCACACTCCAATAAGCAGAATTGGTACGTACGGGTTGATCACCTTCAATCAGCGGAGTACCAGTCAGAATACGATCTGCCCCCGTCTGACTTTTCATCACTACAGGAATTACATAATTATTACTTAAAGCTTTCTCGTCTGCAAAAAAAGCATCTGTAAGTTGCACTTCAACACATCCCCAATGATCTCCATTATACTTAATTTGGTTACCACCCAGCTGATAATAGTTCTCCGGCATGGGTAACACTGGGGAACCATCCTCGAAAGTCAGATTATCACACAGTGTGTTGTCCACAGCAATGTCGACAGTAATATCTCGTCCACCGTAAGCTCCCCCCATAGTAGCATAGATGGCACACTTATGCTGATTATCAAGCGTATTATCCACTATTTCATCATTACCCAGCACAATGGTACGTACCGGATATTGATATGCAAAATATACACTTGTACCTCCTTCATAGTCGGGAAACGTTCTGTCCGCATTTTCACAGGCAGAAAAGAAAAACGCCAATGCACCCGACATCATCAGTGATATAACTCTATTTATTTTCATTTTCATTATCTGCATTTTAAAATTCAACATCTTTACCAACCCTTATTCTGTTGTAGATTATCCCACTTCAACATTTCCGAATAGGGTATAGGCCCATAATGCATATAGTCTTGATAGTTACGAATTTCCACATCAATCAATGTGTAAATCAAACCATTGTTTCCTTGTTCAATACGTACACCCTTAGCTGTTTCATTGAGTGGTAAATTCCAGCGACGGATATCCCAAAAACGTTTGTTTTCAAAGCACAATTCAATACGACGTTCGTTACGAATCAGTTCTGTCATCTTATCCTTGTCGTTTTTAATACTTTCCAGATAAGCATCACCATTATCAGTTCCTACACCAGCACGAGCGCGTAAAGCCTTGATAACATCATAAGCACTATAAGTGTTTCCTCCATTTCCAGTAGGTCCCCAAGCATCGTTAGCTGCTTCGGCATAAGCCAAGAAAATTTCAGTGTAACGAATACGCACAGGGAAATGATATTTAGTATTGAGCGAGCTTGGATCAGCACTACAATCTTCGCGTAACAACTTGCGCAAATAATAACCTGTACGAGTAGACGTACCGATACGATTCAATCCATCGTCTGTTTTATTCTCACTATCAGCATACAACCCAGTAATAATCTTCTTTCCCTTGTATTCACTCTCATTATAAAGAATATATTCTGTCAAACGCGGATCACGATTTGCATAAGGATTATTTGCCGAGTAACCGCTATTGACATCAGTAATTGGGAAACCGTTTGCCATAGGAAATGCATCGACTAGATTCTGTGTAGGGTTAATACGCCCGCTTCCGTAAAGAGTGGGGGGAAAGTTATTCTTCTCCTGTGTTATACCCATGTCCCAGTCTGCATCACCATTAGTTCGATTCCCACGCCACAAAATTTCGGCAGTCACTTCACCCGATCCCATGTTGTCCAATTCGTCTGTATTCATATACCAAGTATTTCCCCTCGGATCAATGCCACTAATGCCCCCAATACGATTGAGCACAGTAGCAGCATAGTTAGCAGCCATCTCCGAAGTTACTCCTGAACCATCACGATAAGCGGGACTAGCAGCCAATAAAGCTACCTGTGCTTTAAAAGCTTCAGCAATTCGCTTCGTGATACGCCCACGCTGATAGGTACCGAAAACGAGGTTGTACCCCCCCATCTCAGCTCCAATCTGTTGATACTTAACAGGCAGTTCTGCATTACTGCTAATATTGGCATAATCCAGTGGTAAAAGATCAATAGCTTTATCCAGATCCTCAAAAATATAGTTTACACAATCGCTAAAAGTATTACGAGGCAAGTTAAATTCAGAATCCTTATCTTCTGGTTCAAATACTATCGGTACACCCAATAACTGCCCATCTGCTGTCCATCCACCATGAGCTTGCAATAAATAAAAATTGTTCAACGCACGCAATGCATACGCTTCACCGCGTAATTTATCAATGTACATTTGATTAGTAGATGTTGTAGCCGACCATTGCACTTGATCTACAATACTTAAAAAAGTATTGAGATACTGAATGGTCGCCCGACGAGCTTGCCATTGTTCCATAGGATTGTTACTTGAAGACCAAGCACCAAGTGCCATCTTCGAATAATTACTAGTCAAATCATTCGTCACCGCATCATCCGTCGCCACATCACTTACACTAGAATTATCATAAGGAAGCATCGCATAGCCATACCCCAATAAACCCGAAGCATAATTAGGATCAGAAAACATTTCTTCAATACCACGGTTATTCTCTTGAGCAGGCTCAAACATGTCTTCACAAGCTGAAAGAGTAGCCAAAAGCGCTGTAGATAACAAAATATTTTTTAGTTTCATCTCATTCTTTTTTTAGGTTAAAATACTGCTTTCACACCAATATTATAATATCTGCTTTGAGGAGCACTACCAACATTCAATTCCATGTGCTCACGTTCCTTAGAGATAGTAAGCAGATTAGCTCCACTAACATAAGCTGAAAGCGCCTTAACAAATGAACCACGCAAAAGTTTCTTAGGTAAATCGTAAGTAACTTGAATTTTAGCTAAATCGAATCTGTTAGCTTTATACATCCAAAAATCCGAAGTACGGAAGTTTTGACTTGCATCAAGTGTAGACAAACGTGGATAAGTAGCGGTAGCAGCAGTTTCTTCTGTCCAACGATCACGTACAACAGCTGAATATTTGTCTTCACCATCTACCCAATAGTAAGAACTATTTTTCACACCGTAACTTCCAAAACCTCCGGTAGCCAATGCAAAGAAAGTAAAGTCCTTCCACTTAGCAGTAAGGTTAATACCCAATGTAAAGGGTGAACCATACCAACCACCTTTACCCAAATAAACTTCATCTTTTTCATCGATAATATTATCACCATTTTGATCAATATACTTAATGTCACCAGGACGAATTTGTCCAAGTTTAGATTGGTCAGCCCAGCTGTTAATTTCTTCTTGGCTTTGGAACAGACCGGCACTTTGGTACCCCCATATACCATCAACAGGTTTACCCTCACGATAACGGTATGCATCATCATAGATTTCATCATGCTTCGTAGCTTTAGTATCGTAATAAGTGCCAGATATACCTAATGACCAATCCACTTCACCAATACGTTGATTAAGATTCACACTGAAATCAAAACCGACACGACGATTATTATTATAATTCAATATCGGCAAAAATGAAGCAGCAGGGTAACCTGTACTCAGATACGATGGATAGAACGTTGGACTCATGATAGGATAACCTTCTGTTGAATTTATAAAAAATGAAGCATCTGCCGTAACTAATTTGTTCCACAAAGAAGTACGAAGATTAACTGACAACTCCTTACGCTTAATAAAACTTAAGTCATCATTCTGCCCCTTGGTCGAAAATGTATATTTTCCAGCAGAACCATCATACCAACCATAGCCATCAGCCTGCGTCCAAACTCCTTCATAAAGATAAAATTCGTTGCCGTCTACCACCAAATCAATATCTTGATTCAAAATACTACCCGAAATGCTCAACATCATATCATCTACAACAGGAGAATCTTTTAAAAATTCTTCCTCACTCAAGCGCCATCCCAAAGTCAACGAAGGTGATAATGCATTACGATGACCCGGAGCCAACTTAGCCGAGTGAATCAATGCAGCACCAAAGTCTGCATAGTAACGCTGCTTGTAGTTATACCCTGCCTGCAACGCCAGATTAGCATTGCTAATACGATGATATTGCGCCGAAATAGTCTGTTGATAGCCATTAACAATAAACATTGCCGACACATTGTGATCTTTATGGAATGTATTCTGATAATTAAATTGACCAGTAAATGCAATTGTCTGTTTGTCAGAACTTCCACTGATATTCTGCGTGGCAGGACGTTCATCCAATCCCTCTTTGGTCAACCCTACAATCACATCTTTACCATTGTAATTAGACCAAGTAGGAACAAAAATGGCATAATTGTTGTCAAACGAAGTCGTATATGAGGTGGCATAGTCAACTGCAAACATAGCCTTGAACGAAAGGCCTTTCAACAATTTGTTAAGATCAATATCCACACCTGTATCAAACTGGAATTGACGGCTTGTCCACTTACTGCTTCCTGCCGCGTAAACATCAGCAAAAGCGTTGGTTGGATTTGCTTGTGTACCACCTAAAAAATATTTACCATCAATAATATTTCCCGAAGTACTCAACAATTCCCACGCCGCTGTAGCATTTGGATCTATCATGTCCAACGGAATCAACGGAGCTGCATATTCCGGGAAATTAGGACGGGCAGTCGCAGCGGCACTCCAATAATCTCCTTTAGCACTTTTTGAATTATAAAAAGTTGCATTTGCGTTAATATATGCGTTGATAAAACTATTGATATTGACATCTACATTACCACGCACATTAAAACGATCGGTCATATTGTTTTTTGCCTCACCAAAATTTAAGTAATCCCCGTTACGATAGTAGCTTACGTTACTGTAAAAATGAGCCCGTGTACCACCGCCCGAGATTTCAGCAGTTACCTCAGAACGATTATATGCTTTCTTTACATAATCCGACGAGTAATAATTGATATCTGGATAACGATAGGGATTCAAACCAGAAGCATGATTATAAATCTGAACATCCGTATATCGATATCGTGGCTCCAACCCATCATTGGTACGTGCTTCATTATAAAGTGTCATATACTCAGCAGCGCCCAAATATTCAGGAAAACTCTTAGCTACATTAAAGCCTGTATTAGCACGTACAGTTACATCAAGCCCTTCTGTCTTTCCACGCTTGGTAGTAATACAAATAGCCCCTTTGGCAGCTTTGCTACCATAAAGCACTACAGCTTGCGCTCCCTTCAGAAAAGAAATCTGGGCAATTTCAGAAGGCATCACATTATTGGCATCACGAGGTACTCCATCGACCAATACCAAATAACCTGCATTGTCCGCATCCATGCCCCAAAGAGAATTACCATTCCAACCTCCTACATAACCTTGCATGTTGTCCAAACTGTAAGTATTATAATTTTTTTCAGTCAGTTCCTCCATATTGACAACAGAAACTCCACCCAACAGGTCTTTTTGAGCTACTTTTCGAAAAGCCACCTGTACCATCTGATCTTGTTCTATAGCCAATGAATCGGTTTCATTCCCCAAAGTAATCTGCGCTTCTGCCCAAAGCGGAGAAGCGACAATCATGGCGCAGAGAATGAATCTAGTTTGTATATATTTCATTAGTTTACTCATTTATGATTATACATATAGTGTTTTTCAAGTTCATTTCCACATTACCACCCCGGATTCTGATTAAACTCGGGATAAAGATAAACATCATCATCGGGAAATGGGAACCAATAATGCTTTGTTCCGAATACACGCTTTACAAGTAAGACATGACGGAAATTTGCCACTTCAGCATCAGCAGGATCATTATTCTTATAGAAATCATCACTTTCCACACGGTCAAATTCCACTGCATATTTCTCTGTATAAGGCGATTCACTAAGTAATAACCAGCGTTGTAGGTCATTAAAGCGGAAGCCTTCCATTGAAAGTTCAACAGCACGTTCACGACGAATCTCGTCCATAAACTTATTTTTATCAGCAACATAAGAATCGCCTACAGTACCTGCTCCACAACGTTCACGAATGGTATTCACGGCATCAAGTGCAGTCTTAGAGAAATTAGAACTCTTCCCCGAAGCACCACCAAAAGCAGCACAAGATTCTGCATACATCAGATAGACATCAGCCAAACGCATATAAGGAAGATATGAATGCAAAGCACTACCCCAATCATATTCCTTATCACCTACATTACAAGTATGGGGAATCAGCTTTTGGAAGAAATATCCAGTACGACTACCTAAGTCGTCAGAACGCATCTCACCACCACTACTTGAAAGGTTTAGGTAAGCATATGGCTTCTGAGCATCATTCAGTTTATCTTCAGCCAGCACATAATGGAAACCATCGAACACGATATCATGATAAAAACGTGGATCACGGTTTTTAAAAGGATGAGTAGGATCAAAACCTGAGTTCGGATCATCTAAGGGCAAACCATTGGCCATACCGTACATAGCTACCAAATTTGCGGTCGGAAGATGAATGATAACATCGTGCTCTACTAAACCTGCAACTTTCGGTCCCCATAACTTAGACATATTCCAATTGGTATTATTACCATCGGCAGAGCCAGAACTTCCTGATGGGCCACGGAAAATAGCTTCTACAGATCCAGGCATCTGCCAATTCTGACGACGAGTATAAAATATATCTGAAAAACAAGTCCCACTACCACTCTTTTCATGGTCATAAATATTCGAATAATTATACCCAGCCAACGCGTACTGTGTTTGTCCACTTTCCACCAAATTCAGCAATTCACCAAATGCTTCAGCAGCTTTCTGACAATATGCCTCATCATAATTATAGGTTTGAGTTCCACCCAACTGTGCACCATTCTTCATCAACGGACTACCTGCCCACAAATAATTCTTTCCAAGATAACCTAATGCCATAATCTTATTGATACGAAGCTGGTTCTTTCCAACCGTAACCAGACCAGGTGCAGTTGTATCCCAATCAATAGGAAGTAACTCTGCGGCACGTTGGAAATCAGCAGCCGCTTTATCAGCACATTCCTGATAAGACAGACGAGGCAAAGTAAGTTCCTGAGTTGCATCAAGTACTTGATCAACATAAGGCAGACCTCCCCAATATGCCATCATTTCAAAATGCCACCACGCACGGAAAAAATAAAGCTGACCAGCAATAAGGTTACGCTCTTCCTCCGTACCAACCATTTTGTCCAAATTAGCAAGACCGATATTACACTTACGAATACAATACCAAGCATGCCCCCACAAAGAATGTTGAAAACTATCAGTAGAAGTAGGATTGTTGGTACCAGTTTTCAACCAACACTGTCCATTGGTTTCCCAAGAACGAAAATTCCCTAAATCAACCTGATTAGTCATATGTGCATTACCCAACGAATTGAAAAGTTCGTCATCTCCCCAGTTCCAGGAAGTACAATAGTTACACTTTTCTTTATCAGGAATACAATTATAGATTTCTTCAACAAATCCTTGAAAATTACGAAAATCCTTAAAGGCATCCTCTTGTTTGACTGTAGCTTCAGGACTTTTGTCCAGATAAGCCTCACACGCAGTCATGCCACATCCCAATGCGAGCGACAGAAGTGCAGTATATATATATGTATATCTTCTTTTCATCTTATATAATCTTATAATGTGAATTTGATACCCAAGTTATAACGTTTCACGGTAGGATAAGCACCCAAATAACCTGCACCAGAAAGGTTAGCTTCACGGTCATCAGGCATACGAGTCCACAGCCACAAATTGTTACCATTGAGGTAGATTTTCAAGTTATCAATGCCAAGTTTCTTTACCCATCCTTTGGTCCAAGTATATGCCACCTCGACATTTTTCAAACGTATATATGATCCATCATACAAATACTGCGTACCGTCATAATAAGTAGGCTTAGAATTCCAGCGAGGAACTACAACATCTGCATCCGGCGTGTTCTTCGACCACCAGGTACCCGTATCATATACTGTATTCAAATTGCTTGCCAAGCTGGTAAGACCCACATCACGAGTAACATTAGTCACACCGTAGAATTGAGCAAAAGCACTAAATCCTTTCCATTCAAATCCTACTGTAGCATTGAAGGTATTCTCAGGTGCACTCGTATAGCCCCAAGGAACCGAATCCTTACTGTCAATTACACCATCACCATTATAATCTACAATGTAATAATCACCCACTAACTTTTGTGAATCACTGGAATCGTGAATTGGACTACCATATAATTGATCGTAGTTCTGAATAAAACCTGCATCAATGTAAGAATAATACTGATTTACACTATGACCTGCTGCTTTTTGATAAGCAGGACGTAATGCCTGATCATCTTTAACAAGAACTTTATTACGAGCATGAGTCATATTAAAGTTACCCCAAAGACGTAATCCATTAGCAAACATTTTATTCACACGCAATTCTAACTCATAACCAGTAGTACGAATCTTACCTTTATTAATCGAAGGAGGGGTTCCACCAAAATAAGAAGGTATAGAACGATCACCACCAAAAACAAATATATTAGAACGAGTATCACGGAAGAACTCCAAACTACCAGCAAACAAGCCATCAAGGAATGAATAATCAACACCCAAGTTCAGTTTCTTTACAACTTCCCATTGGATGTTCTCGTTTCCGATAGCAGACTCATACCACCAAGTGTAGATACTCTCGGCATGATTCAAATCTATACGTGTATGGCCACCATATTTCCATGAATCCATATACAACCAACGACGTGATTCATCGAAAGGATCACCCAACTGGTCAGATCCAATCTCGCCATAAGAAGCACGAATCTTCATCATATCAAGAATATGCTTTTCACGTAAAAAACGCATAAAGGGTTCTTCGCTAATCATCCAACCTATTGCCCCAGAATTAAAAAATGCAAAACGATTCTCAGGACTGAATTTTTCAGAACCGTTATAAGCACCATTATACTCAACAAAATAACGGTCTGCCCAATTATAGGTCACACGGAATGCCCAATCCTCACGATAGGTAGGCATCACACTTCCTCGCGCATTCTCCTGACGGCTAAACAATCCCATCCCCGTCAGATTGTGTCTATTAAAGCTGCGTGCCCAACTCAATTGTGCCTGATAATAAAGATTACGTACTGTTTGTCCGTTATCCACCGAACCTGGTTGTGTAGACCAATTAACCCCTTGTGTCCAGTCAAATCCCTGATTAGTATCATATGAATTCTTCCATACTACTTGACCTGTCTCAGGATCAATCCATTTAGACTGAGAATCGTTATTCAAATCGTTAATACCACGGTTGTTTTCTACAAACTCGTT
This sequence comes from Bacteroides sp. CAG:633, assembly GCF_000435115.1. Taxonomy (NCBI): domain Bacteria; kingdom Pseudomonadati; phylum Bacteroidota; class Bacteroidia; order Bacteroidales; family Bacteroidaceae; genus Bacteroides; species Bacteroides sp. CAG:633. The sequence continues at coordinate 56,618 of NZ_FR883019.1, forward strand.
ATCCCATGAAATAGTTGCACGAGCTGTGAGCCCTTTTGTTATAAACGAAAGATCTTGTTCCAAAGTAAAGTCTGTATTAATGCGAGTCGAAGTAGTCTGCATGGTACCTCCAATAGAAATATTCTGCACCGAGTTAGTTGTATTTGATACTTTCGGATACATACCCCAACTTCCATCCGAATATTGTGGTAAAAAAACATCAGGTGGAATATTATAAACTCCAGACCATTGCTGCCCAATCTGCCATTCTGATTGACTTGCATTAGTCCAAGGAGCCTTACGGATACCATTCGAACCAGCCAAATTAATTTTCAACACAGTAGTTTTTGTTATATTAAAATCAAGATTGCTTCGTACATTAATACGATCATAACCATAACCAGAATTATAACCACGCCCATTATCATAAACACGAAAAAGGTCACCTTCATGCACATAATCAGCCGAAGCAAAATACTTTACAAACTTTGTACCACCGCTAATATTAATATTAGCATTGTAAGACATTGTATTATCTTTAAACAGAGCCTTCTGCCAATCAACGTTAGGATAACGTTCACGTTGCTCCACTGTAGTCTGATTACGATAATTCTCTATAAAAGCTTGAGGACGAATGTCAGCCCATGACTGAGGTGTCAATGCTAACTCATGCTCGATAGCGACATTACGAAACATCAAAGCATCATAAGAATCATATTTATTAGGAAGTTTAGAAGGTGACTTCAAAGTTGCATTAAAACCAACATCAATTTTAGCACTACCTTCCGAACCGCGTTTAGTAGTAATCAAGATCACACCATTAGCACCCTTTACACCATAAACAGCAGTAGCTGAAGCATCCTTCAATACAGAAATAGATTGTACAGATGTAATATCCACCGAACTCATAGGACGCTCGATACCATCAACCAACACCAAAGGATCTTCATTATTATTCCAAGAACTGGCACCACGGATAGTTATTTTCGGATCTTCTTCACCAGGCATACCTGTACCTGTAGTAGTCACAACACCAGGCAAATTACCTGTTAATGCTGCTCCAATGTCACTCACACCAGCAGCACGTTCCAAAACTTTACCAGTCGTCTGTGTAATAGCTCCAACCACTGATGCTTTCTTCTGCTGTCCATAGCCAACCACAACTACTTCTTCCAACTGTTGTGAATCATCTTCCAAAGTAACTTTAATCAAATTAGTTGAAGTAGCCTTAACTTCCTGTGACTTCATACCTACGAACGAAACTACAAGAGTAGTGTTTTCACTGGGCACGGTCAACACAAAATTACCGTCTATATCTGAAATCGTACCTATTGATGTATTACCTTTAACTACGACCGAAGCCCCAATAACCGTTTCACCAGTACTGTCGAAAACGGTTCCCTTCACCGTTATTCCCTGCTGGGCCATTGCTGTAACGCAACTGAAAAGCATCAAAAGGAACAGGTAAGGAATTTTTTGAATACTAAATCTTACATTTTTCATTACCATTAGTTTAAGATGTTAATAATTACATTCTCATTTTTCTACAGCTATTACTTACAAACAGCATGCTAACCATCATCATAGTGTTTTTCCATAATCACATTGTTATTGCTAAATACTATTAATAATTAAATAATTCACCTGAAGAGCTACTCTGAACATGAAGATGATTACTATAATATTGTTACAGAAATCACACTTCAACCATACAAAGCTCTTTTTTCTGCCACAAATCTATTAAATGATTTTTAAACGATTATTCACGCTTGTTACATTTTCTTTTATGTACGTTACATTATATTTTTTAGTATTAATAGCAGTTTAAATTATGTAACATTATCTTTCGAATAGGTAACGTAAAAAATAATAAAATCCTATATATAAGTGATTTACAAAAATCATTTTTGAAGCTGTAGAGATGCTACAAAAGTCCAGATTTTAACGACATACAAAAAAGTATAGCGGCAAACGGAAATGTGAAAATGTAACGTACAGAAAAATAAATGTAACGTACGTGCAAATATGAAGGGAACAAAATTATCCGTTCCCGAGGAGTAGCTGCAAGTATTGAATAAGCAAAAAGATAAAAGGGGGAGAAAATCGAAACTAAACAGACAAACAATACAAATATAGAATGCAAGTGTCGCTCACGAGCCAC
>NZ_FR883019.1:58772-63969 GCF_000435115.1 Bacteroides sp. CAG:633
TCGCTCACGAGCCACACTTGCACGGCTCGCGAGCGACACTTGTTCCGTTCGTGAACAATACTTGTTGTTCAGCGCAACGTTACATGTCACCCAAAATAAGATTGATTATTATAGAATCGGGAATTAACATCTAAGCCGATTTGGCTTATATAGATAGTTACGTTTACCAAGTGGCACTTGGCAAACGTAACATAGCTTTTTTGAAAAAAGTTCTAAAAGAAAAGAATTATTTCAAGGCCTTCCAGAATTTTCGGAAATCGTGGTAACGGCCATAGCAAACCAGCTGATCGCCTTCCTGAACTTGCTCTTTGTCGAAAGCTCCTTCGACTACAGTACGTTCAACAAACGATATGTCGAGAGTATTCTTCTGAGTCCCGGCACGCTTCAAAGCCAGAAGTTGCAAATGGAACTCTAAGTCCAGTTTCAGTTCGCTTACATAATATCCCACCAGACGGGAAGGTGCGGTGAACTTTACAACATAGTATTCCGAATCTATCTGGAAAGTCTCCATATCGGCTCCGAACTCAAGCATACGAACCAACGAACGGGCAGCATCGGCTTCGGGAGTAAGAATTCGTTCCAATCCGAAAGCTTCGAGTATGGCACGATGAACCGAATCGATGGCACGGGCATAGATGCGCTTTACTTTCTTCTGCTTCAGCAACGCTACCGTACGGATGGAAACTCCCAAATTCTTTCCTACGGAAACGATCACAACATCGACCGTATTGAGCGGAAGAACGGAAAGAGCCTGCTCGTCGGTTGCGTCGATGACAAAAGTAGCTGCAATCTTATCCTTCAGACAGTCTGCCCTACTGGCATTAATATCTGCACCTATCACTTCGTGTCCCAAAGCTGAAAGTTCTTCAGCAAGTACACTACCGTAATTGTTTAAACCGATAACAATATATTTCATAATGCTGAATGGGAGAAATTACTCCTTCGTCAATACCAGAACCAGCGTATTTTCTGCATTGTAGAAACCTACGCCGCCGTTGGCCAACTTACCAAAGGAACGAACAGAATTCAATGCCTTAAGAATGCTGCTTTCGATTTCCATATCCGGACATGCCATCATGGTACTGATAACTTGCGGGAAAGACACTGCTGCAGAATTTGCATCCTCGGTCTGAATACCTCCGTTGATAACATTGCAACCAGCATTTCCGTGCAGACGTTTTTCTGCCACGTTGAATTCAAGGAAAGGTTTATTCTCCAGACTGTCGGGAACAGCTACTCCGCTTACTTCACTGATGAGCCACTTACCGGACAAATCGTTCAGCGTCACCGTCGCCGGCCGTTTCTGCAATACTGCAATAGGGCGTTTGGACGAACCGCACAAGGCTATCTGATCATCGCCCAGCTTCTTATACTTTTTCACTTGCGACAGGGCTGCCAAGACATTTTTTTCGACAGTCATGTCAGGACACATCATACGCGTACTTCCCAAAGCTCCCAAATCGATAGTGCCCGGCTTGGCATTCACATCGAAACGGCCAGTCATACGGTTACATCCGCTGTTGCCATACACAGTTCCCTGCGCAACATCGAACCCGATGAAAGGAAACGCCTGACCCGGTGCCGGAACCACTGCCGCACCATTCAGTTCAATGATATTCCACTCTCCACTGATGTCGGCTACAGTTGCCGCATTTTTTGTCGATGCACAAGACGAAGCAATCACCATCGTTAATACCATACATAAAGAAACAAAAACATTTTTCATCATCATTCGTTATTATTTAAGTTTTAAGTTAATAAATCCATCACCTAATCTTCTGAAAGACAGAAAGACGTTGGTGAAAGCATATCACAACCACATGAATTCATGGGCAAATATAAACTATATTCCTTATTAAACACAACAAAATAACCAGAAAAGAAACAGAATGTTCAAGAACAGGGCTAAATTCTCCCAAGTATTTAGCACGATTTTAATGCTTATGTGAGAATTAACCCGTATATTTGCTCAAAATTACTTTAAAAGGAATTTATTTCGTAACCTTATTAATATAACAAGAAAATGGGTAAAGTTCTTATTATTGGTGCAGGCGGTGTAGGTACCGTTGTTGCCCACAAAGTGGCTCAAAATCCTGATGTATTCACCGAAATCATGATTGCCAGCCGCACCAAATCAAAATGCGATGCAGTAGTAAAAGCAATCGGTAACCCTAACATCCAAACCGCTCAGGTGGATGCAGACAACGTAGACGAACTGGTGGCACTGTTCAACAGCTTCAAGCCGGAAATCGTTATCAACGTGGCCCTTCCCTATCAGGATCTTACCATCATGGAAGCCTGCCTGAAAACCGGAGTAAACTATCTGGATACTGCCAACTACGAACCGAAGGACGTGGCCCACTTCGAATATAGCTGGCAATGGGCTTACAAGAAACGCTTCGAGGATGCCGGTCTGACCGCTATCCTGGGATGTGGTTTCGACCCGGGTGTCAGTGGTGTCTATACAGCCTATGCAGCCAAGCATCATTTCGACGAAATACAGTATCTGGACATTGTCGATTGCAACGCCGGTAATCACCATAAAGCTTTTGCGACTAACTTCAATCCCGAAATCAACATCCGCGAAATCACACAGAACGGACGTTATTATGAAAACGGCCAGTGGATAACTACCCAACCGATGGAAATCCACAAAGACCTGACTTATCCTAACATCGGTCCGCGCGATTCTTACTTGCTCTATCACGAAGAGCTGGAATCACTAGTAAAGAATTTCCCCACCATCAAACGGGCACGCTTCTGGATGACTTTCGGACAGGAATACCTGACACACTTGCGCGTTATCCAAAACATCGGTATGGCTCGTATCGACGAAGTGGAATACAACGGCATAAAAATCGTTCCGCTCCAATTCCTGAAGGCTGTATTGCCTAACCCGCAGGATCTGGGCGAGAATTACGAAGGCGAAACTTCTATCGGATGCCGCATCCGCGGACTGAAAGACGGAAAAGAACGCACCTACTACGTATACAATAACTGTAGCCATCAGGCAGCCTACAAAGAAACAGGTATGCAGGGAGTGAGCTACACCACTGGCGTTCCGGCCATGATCGGAGCCATGATGTTCCTGAAAGGCATCTGGAAAAAGCCGGGAGTATGGAACGTAGAGGAATTCGATCCGGATCCGTTCATGGAGCAGCTTAACAAGCAGGGACTGCCCTGGCACGAAGTGTTCGACGGCGATCTGGAACTCTGAGTTTGTAAGTTTATGAGTTTTTGAGTTTCTAAGTTTGTAAGTTATAAGCTTTTGAGTTGAAATAAAGCAATAACCAATAAACTTACAAACTCAAAAACTAAAGAACTGCATACTTATATTATTAACCATTAATCATTATCCCGCATGAACGTAGGAGACAAAGCACCCGAACTGCTGGGTGTAAACGAAAAAGGCGAAGAAATCCGTCTCAGCAACTATAAAGGCAAGAAGATTGTACTCTACTTCTACCCTAAAGACAGTACTTCGGGCTGTACGGCTCAGGCATGTAACCTGCGCGACAATTACAGCGAATTGCGTCAGGCCGGATACGAAGTGATAGGAGTAAGCGTAGACAGCGCCAAATCGCATCAGAAATTCATTGAAAAAAATGCGCTTCCGTTTACGCTGATTACCGATACCGACAAAAAACTGGTAGAAGAATTCGGAGTATGGGGAGAAAAAAGCATGTACGGGCGTAAATACATGGGAACGTTTCGCACTACCTTCCTGATTAACGAAGAAGGAGTGATAGAACGCATCATCGGCCCTAAAGAGGTAAAAACCAAGGAACATGCCAAACAGATTCTTGGAGAATAACAACCTTGAGGCTACTTAATTATCCAACTATCAAAAAAACAGCTTATGGCAAAAAAAGACGAACTTAATTTTGACGAGAATGGTACAGCTCCACAGGCTTCCAGCGAAAAGCTGAAAGCATTGCAAGCTGCCATGGACAAAATAGAAAAAAGCTTCGGAAAAGGCTCTATCATGAGAATGGGAGGCGAAGAAATCGAGCCGATCGACGTGATTCCTACCGGCTCCATCGGCCTGAATGCCGCTTTGGGGGTAGGTGGTTATCCACGTGGACGTATCATCGAAATCTATGGTCCGGAATCTTCCGGTAAAACAACGCTTGCCATCCATGCCATTGCCGAAGCACAAAAAGCGGGCGGTATCGCTGCATTCATCGATGCCGAACATGCATTCGACCGCTTCTATGCGGCCAAATTGGGAGTAGATATCGACAACCTGCTCATCTCGCAGCCCGACAATGGAGAACAGGCGCTGGAAATAGCCGACCAGCTGATTCATTCATCAGCCATCGACATCATCGTTATTGACTCCGTAGCCGCACTGACCCCGAAAGCTGAAATAGAAGGCGACATGGGAGACAACAAAGTGGGACTTCAGGCACGTCTGATGTCGCAAGCCCTGCGCAAACTGACGTCTGCTATCAGCAAAACACGTACCTGCTGTATCTTCATCAACCAATTGCGTGAAAAAATCGGAGTAATGTTTGGCAATCCTGAAACGACTACAGGTGGTAACGCACTGAAATTCTATGCTTCGGTACGTATCGACATCCGCCCCGGACAAGCCATCAAGAACGGAGAAGAAATCTTAGGCAAGCAGACCAAAGTGAAGGTTGTCAAGAACAAAGTGGCTCCTCCCTTCCGCAAAGCAGAGTTCGACATCATGTTTGGCGAAGGTGTGTCGCGTGCAGGCGAAATCATTGACTTGGGTGCCGAACTGGGCATCATCAAGAAAAGCGGTTCCTGGTTCAGCTACAACGATACCAAGCTGGCACAAGGACGCGATGCGGCCAAGCAAGTCATCATGGACAATCCTGAACTGGCAGAAGAACTGGAAGGACTTATCTTTGCCGAACTGAAAAAAGAGAAATAAAAGCTTCTCTTCAGCCCTTTCGGCTATCATATAGAGATAATAAATACAGGCGGAACTTTACGAATATCATCGATTCAGTAAAGTTCCGCCTGATTTTATCTGTAAAGGTACGTAGCAAAACAAAAAGTAACAGCCCTATTGCTTTTAGGGCAGTCATCCGAAGCCAGCAAGGCCCTTCATTTTTCCCTAACTGGGAAAAAATTTTTTCCTAACTGGGGAATATTTTTTCCCTAGTTAGGAAAATTTTGCTACAGAATATCTTTATGTCTTTTCCTGATTTAACTAGACGCTTTT
>NZ_FR883020.1:0-1691 GCF_000435115.1 Bacteroides sp. CAG:633
ACTTTATGTTTTCACCTACCACCTCCCCCTATCGGGGACTCCTCCTTCCCGAAGGAGGAGAACTTAAGATACTTTTGTTTCGGTACGCTCTCCCTCAGCATTTCCTCATCGCCGTTTCCGGCTTGCGGAAGCGGGGTCAGTCTTCATCTTCCAGCGATTCGGTATACTCCAACTCGCCCTGGACGATGAAGAGAATCTCTTCGGGATCGTATTCACCCATTTCATCCTTACGGGCCTCCTTGACGATGTAGTCCACAACCTTCTCCAGGTCGATGTCGATGTATCCCTCGTCGTCGGGAGTCGCATCCAGAATGCCGCTCTCCGAATAATACTCGTCAATCAAGTCGAGGAAATAATAGAACTCATCGTCGGAGAACTTCTCCTTCAGCTCTTGCGGCAGATAGTTTTTAATGTACTCGATGGTCTTCTCATCGTCTGCATCCTGTTTCAAGAAATCGTCTTCCAATCCCATAATGTATGAATTTAGAGGTTTAACGTCAGTTGTCTGATACGAATATTACAGCAGTGCTTCGATTTTCGACACATAAGTCGGTTTCGCAGCCGAACCTACCTGCTTGTCCACCAGCTCGCCTCCCTTGAAGAAAAGTACGGTAGGGATACTGCGTATGCCAAATTCGACAGGCATGTCCGAGTTCTCGTCCACGTCGCACTTGCCGATGATTACCTTGCCTTCGTATTCGGCAGCCAGTTCCTCGATGATGGGAGCTACCATCTTGCAGGGTCCGCACCACGGAGCCCAGAAGTCTATCACAACCGGTTTGCCTTCGGCCAACAGTTCCTTGTAATTGTTGTCTGTAATTTCTAAAGCCATAGTTACAAATAATTTAATTGTATGAAATTGATATTAGTGGTGGCAAAGATAAGGAAAGGTGAGCGTAATATCAAGCCCAAGGTTTACTTTTGGACTTGACATTACCGAACCGCATCCTATCTTCGTGAAACAAAGATAGCTAATTTATCCGGAAGTCAAGCTCCGGACGTTCTTTTAAATAAGAAATTAACTCACGCCCTACCGACAACCTGACAGGCCGCGAAACGAGGTCGAGTGTCTGCTTCGTATCCGTGTCGCGCACCCTGAAGTACAGCTCCGTATTGCCCGGATGCTCCTTGGTCAGCTCGGCCAGTTCGGTGATGAGGGCCGTGTTGAGGGCATCCAGCGGGATGACGATGGTTATCTTGTTAATCAGCTTCTCCTTCACGTCGGGCAGCAGTTCCATCGAAGTGATTTTCAGCTCCAGTTCGTCCTGCCTCCATTGCTTGGGCTGGCAGCGCGCCCTGATGAAGAGGAAGGTACGCTCGCCCAGATACCCCTGATAGGTCACCCAGTCGTTGCCAAAGAAAGGCAGTTCGGCCGAACCCGAGTAGTCTTCAATCTTGGCGATGCCGTAAGGATTTCCGTTCTTGCTGATGCCACGGCGTACGGATGTGACAATGCCGCCCATAGTGATTTCGCGCCCTACGAGCGAGGCTTTGTCGTCCAGTTCAGCCATGTGCGTGTTACACACGTGTTCCAGCACTACTGCATATTCGTCCAGCGGATGAGCCGACAGATAGATGCCCACCAGTTCACGCTCACGGTTCAGGCGGTCCAAGTCGCTCCACCGCTCGGCCGGCAGAATCTCGGGAGTGGCAATCTCCACCACATTCTCACCGCCGAACAGCGAATTGGC
>NZ_FR883020.1:1699-10161 GCF_000435115.1 Bacteroides sp. CAG:633
CGCCGAACAGCGAATTGGCGGCTGCCGCCTTGTCCAGCTGATAGCGGTTGCCGTAGCGCACCAGTGTGTCGATGAATACTTCGTTCTTCGAGTTGACGGCAAAGTATTGTTCACGCTTCAGTTCGGGGAAGTTGTCGAAACCGCCCGCCAGTGCCAGACATTCGATGTTTTTCTTGTTGCAGGCATTCAGGTTGACGCGCTGCACAAAGTCGAAGATACCTTTGAAAGGCCCGCCTTTGGCACGTTCGTCCATGATGCTCTGCACGGCGCCTTCGCCCACACCTTTCACGGCACCCAGTCCGAAGCGGATGTTGCCTTCAGGGTTGACGGTGAACTTCAGGTTACTTTCGTTTACATCCGGACCCAGCACCTGTATGCCCATTGCCTTGCATTCGTCCATCAGCTTGGTGATGGTGGTGATGTCCGACAAGCTTCGGCTCATCACGGCCGCCATGTATTCGGCAGGATAGTTGGCCTTCAGGTAGGCAGTCTGGTAAGCCACCCACGAATAGCACGTGGCATGCGACTTGTTGAACGCATACGAAGCAAACTTTTCCCAGTCGGCCCATATCTTTTCGAGCACTTTCGGGTCGTGACCGTTCTTCTGTCCGCCGGAGATGAACTTCGGCTTCATGTGGTCCAGCTTGTCGCGCAGCTTCTTACCCATCGCCTTACGGAGTGCATCGGACTCACCACGGGTGAAGTCGGCCAGCAAACGCGACAACAACATCACCTGCTCCTGATAGACGGTGATGCCGTACGTGTCCTTCAGATATTTCTCCATGATGGGGATATCGTATTCGATGGGCTTACGGCCCCACTTACGGTCGATGAAGTCGGGAATGTAGTCCATAGGTCCCGGACGATACAGGGCGTTCATGGCGATGAGGTCCTCGAACGTACTGGGTTGCAACTCGCGCAGGTACTTCTGCATACCCGCCGACTCGAACTGGAACGTTCCGATGGTACGACCGTCGCAATACAGCTGATAAGTGGCAGGGTCGGTAATCGAAATCTTGTCTATATCCAGCTTCAGTCCGCGGTGCAGGCGGATGTTCTCTACCGCCTCCTTGATGATGGACAGCGTCTTCAGACCGAGGAAGTCCATCTTGATAAGTCCCGTATCCTCGATGACGGAGCCTTCGTACTGGGTAACGAGCATCTTCTCGCCCGTTTCCTTGTCGTCGGCCGTGCTGACAGGCACCCAGTCGGTGATGTCGTCACGGCAGATGATGGTTCCGCACGCATGTACACCGGTTCCGCGCACATTGCCTTCGAGCATCTTGGCATATTTGATGGTTTCGCGCACCAGCGGGTCGGGCGATGCCTCGGCAGCCTGCAACTCGGGCACGTAGGCGATGGCATTGGGCAGGTTCAGTTTCTTGTCGGGAATCTTGTCGGGCACCAGCTTACACAGGCGGTCCGACTCGGACAACGGCAACTTCTCCACACGCGCCACGTCCTTGATGGCCATCTTCGTAGCCATCGTACCGTAGGTGATGATGTGAGCCACTTTTTCCTGTCCGTACTTCTCGGTCACCCAGCGCAGCACTTCGCCACGTCCGTCATCATCGAAGTCTACATCGATATCGGGCAAGGAGATACGGTCGGGATTGAGGAAACGCTCGAACAGCAGGTCATACTGGATAGGGTCGATTTTCGTGATACCCAGACAGTAGGCCACAGCCGAACCAGCCGCCGAACCACGTCCCGGACCAACGGAAACGCCCAGTTGGGTACGGGCAGCGTTGATAAAGTCCTGCACGATGAGGAAGTAGCCGGGGAAACCCATCGTCTTCATGATGTACAGCTCGAATACAAGCCGTTCCCTCACCTCCTCGCTCAGCGGGTCGCCATACAGGCGTTTGGCACCGTCGAAAGCCAGCTTGGCCAGATAATCGGCTTCCAGCTTGATACGGTACAGTTTCTCGTAGCCGCCCAAACGCTTGATTTTGGCTTTGGCAGCTTCTTCGTCGAGCACCACTTCACCGTTCTCGTTGCGGGTGAACTCGTTGAAGAGGTCTTCTTCGGTATATTTCTTACGATATTCTTCTTCTGTGCCGAAGTCCTCGGGAATGGCAAAGGTCGGCATGATGGGAGGATGGTCGATAGAGTAAAATTCCACTTTATCGAGAATCTCCAACGTATTCGACAAGGCTTCGGGCACGTCCTCGAACAGGGCGTTCATTTCGGCCTTGGTCTTCATCCACTCCTGTTTGGTGTAGAGCATGCGGGTGGGGTCGTCCAGATCCTTGCCCGTACTGAGGCAGATCAGACGGTCGTGCGCCTCGGCGTTCTCTTCGTCCACAAAGTGAACATCGTTGGTACAGATCACTTTGATGTCGTACTTCTTGGCAAACTCCAGCAGTTTGGCATTCACTTTCTGCTGCAACGGATAGGCTTCGTGATTGGCACGGGGCACCGTCGCCTTGTGCCGCTGAAGTTCCAGGTAGTAATCGTCGCCAAACAGATTCTTATACCAACGAATGGCCTCCTCGGCCTCTTCCAGCCGGTCCTTGGTGATCTTCTTGGGCACCTCGCCTCCCAGGCAGGCCGAACAGACAATCAGTCCTTCGTGATACTTCTCCAGCTCGCTACGGTCGGTACGCGGACGCATGTAGTACCCTTTTGTCCAGGCACGCGACACCAGTTTGATCAGGTTGTGATATCCCTTCTCGTTCTTGGCCAGCACAATCAGGTGATAACCGCTCTGGTCCTGCTTACCTTCCTTCAGATCCATCGTACGGCGCGCCACGTACATTTCGCAACCGATGATGGGCTTGAAGATACGGCTTTCGGCTTCAGCTATCTTGGCACGACAGTCGGCCAGCGCGGCTTCTTTGTCCTCGCATTCCTCCTTGCCGCTCTCAATATCGGCCATTTTCTTCTTCAGGTCCTTGATTTCTCCTTTCGGGCCGCCATTCTTCTTGTTGACATAGTTGGTAAACTCCTTGATGCCGAACATATTTCCGTGGTCGGTCACGGCAATTCCCTTCATGCCATCCTTCATGGCCTTGTCTACCAGACGGCTGACACTGGCTTGTCCGTCAAGAAGCGAATACTGGGTATGAACGTGTAGATGAACAAAATCCTGCATACAAACATTCTTTTATATTGAACGCATAAAAGTACAATCAATGAAACATCTAACAAAAATATTCCCCTAAAAGTTATCAACACTTGCATTTCTGCCTGTTTTTTCTTGTTAGATTTTCAAAATAAGCCTATTTTTGCAGATAATTTTAGTATAAAATATAAACGAAGGTAAATGGTCCGACTAAAAAAACTTAAAAAGATACGTATTCACCGTGAAGGAACACACACATTGGTAGGCAGTTTTCTGTTGCTGCTCGTACTCAATGCCGGCTTGTATTTCGGACTGGAATGCAAAATACCCTTCTACATCGTTGCAACTATCAGCCTTATAGTATATGGTATACTGGTGAACTTCTTCCGCTGCCCGATCCGCCTGTTTGGTGGCGACACCGAAAAGGTAGTCGTAGCCCCGGCCGACGGCAAAGTAGTAGTGATTGAAGAAGTGGAAGAAACGGAATACTTCCACGACCGCCGTATCATGGTCTCTATCTTTATGAGCCTCGTCAACGTACATGCCAACTGGTACCCTGTAGACGGTACTGTCAAAAAGGTAGGCCACCAGAACGGCAAGTTCATGAAAGCCTGGCTGCCCAAGGCCAGCACCGATAACGAACGTTCGATGGTAGTGATTGAAACCCCCGAAGGTGTAGAAGTAATGGCACGCCAGATAGCCGGTGCCATGGCCCGACGCATTGTGACCTATGCCGAACCGGGCGAAGAATGCTACATCGACGAACACATGGGCTTCATCAAATTCGGCTCGCGCGTGGACGTATATCTCCCGCTGGGCACCGAAATCCTCGTCAAATTAGGACAACTGACTACCGGTAACCAAACCGTGATAGCCAAACTTAAATAAAACCAGTAACATCATGGCAAACCGCATTACCCGCCATATCCCCAACACGCTGACCTGCATGAACCTGTTCTCGGGCTGCATAGCCGGTGTGATGGCTTTCGAAGCACAGTACGGAATGGCACTTCTCTTCATCATCATCAGTGCCGTGTTCGACTTCTTCGACGGTATGGCCGCACGTGCGCTCAATGCTCACTCCGTCATCGGGAAAGACCTGGATTCGCTGGCCGACGATGTCAGCTTCGGACTGGTTCCTTCGCTCATCGTCTTCTCGCTGTTCAAGGAAATGCACTATCCGGCTTATATGGAAGGAGTTGCAGCGTGGTTGCCGTATGCTGCTTTTCTGATAGCAGTGTTTTCAGCCCTGCGACTGGCAAAGTTCAACAACGACACACGCCAGACCACTTCCTTTATCGGCCTGCCCGTTCCTGCCAATGCCCTGTTTTGGGCTTCGCTGGTAGCCGGCTATCATCCGCTGCTCGTCAGCGAAAGTTTCCACCCGCTCTACCTGCTGGTACTGGTGTGCCTGTTCTCGTGGCTGCTGGTTTCGGAAATTCCCATGTTCTCGCTCAAGTTCAAGAATCTGTCATGGAAAGACAATAAAGTAAGTTTCAGCTTCCTGATACTTTGCGTTGTTTTCCTTGCCACGCTGCAAGTGAAAGGATTTGCCACCTGCATCGTGTGGTACATCTTTGTTTCGCTGCTGACAGGACGGAAGAAAGCGTGAACTTAACGTCTGGCACGGTTGTTGTAGTAGCAGTTGTATAAAGAAACAACTTAAACACTTCGATACACATGTTACATTTCATAGGATTCCTGTTCATACTCATCATAGCGATACTGCTCATCGGCCTCAGTATCATTGGCGGACTGGTGCGCAGCCTGTTCGGCTTCGGACGTAAGAAGACAGCTGGCCAGAACTACCACCGCGGTGGCTATTCGTTTGGCGGGAACAACCAACAGACTTCTTCGCGCACCAACAACGACGAAGGAATCAGCCCCGAAGAAGGGGAAATACACTTCAAACGCAAAAAGATTTTCACGAAAGACGACGGCGAATACGTCGACTTCGAGGAAGTAAAAGAATAATCCGGTACGCCTGTCAGCGCCGTTTGTTCAAGAAGAATTCTTTCATCAGCCGGGCACACTCGTCGGCCAGTACGCCTTGCGACACCTGCGTCTTGGGATGCAATGCCTGAGGCGCATAGCGCTGATATCCTCTCTTTTCGTCCGCTGCTCCAAAGACCAGACGCCCAGTCTGTGCCCATCCGATAGCCCCTGCACACATCACGCACGGTTCTACCGTGACATACAGCGTACATTCGTTCAGGTACTTTCCGCCCAGCGAAGAGGCAGCCGCTGTAATGGCCTGCATCTCGGCATGCGCGGTGACGTCGGTCAAGGTTTCTGTCAGGTTATGGGCACGCGCGATGATGCGGTCTTTACACACCACTACTGCGCCAACCGGCACTTCTCCCCGCTCGGCAGCTTTCTGCGCTTCGGCCAGGGCCTGCTTCATGTAGTAAGTATCGTCCATAAGGAAATGAAGAATGAAAAATGAAGAATGAGGAATGAAGAATGAGAAATGAGGAACAAGAGGGAAATACTATCCGCTACCGCCGCATGTCATGTTCGCCAAACAGCGTGGGATAATCCTCGTCCATGTTTTTATGGATAAAAGCGAGCACAGTCTCTCGCAGCCAACGTGATTTGTTCGTTATCTTGTACTTACGCAGATAACTATCCACAATCCGCAGCTCTTCCTCGCTCATCAGGCACACCATGCGTTGCATGCGTTTCGGTTCCTGAGGCGTGGACTTGGCACAGGTTCTATCTCGCTTTCTCATATTTCTCCTGCAAAATTAGCTTTACTTCTGTAAATACAAAGCAGAAAAAAGATTAATTTTGTAGGGGAAGAACCAAAAACTGAAAAAATGGCAGTGCACAATACCTTAGGCAAAGCCGGAGAAGACGCAGCCGTGAGCTACCTCGAAAAGAACGGCTACGAGATACTCCACCGCAACTGGCGCAAGAACCACCTGGAACTGGACATCGTAGCAACCAAGGACAACGAGCTGGTGGTGATAGAAGTAAAGACCCGCCGGAACACCGATTACAAGGAGCCGCACGAAGCTGTGGACTGGCAGAAGATACGCCACATCGTGGTAGCAGCCGACGCCTACATCAAGCACTTCGGCATCGATGCTCCTGTGCGATTCGACATCATCACTGCCGTAGGCGAAAAAGAGAACTTCCGCATCGAACACATCAAAGAAGCTTTTTACCCGCCCCTGTTCTGAAATGCAGGGGAATAACCATATTAATCATGGACATAGAAACCATCAGAAACTACTGCCTGGCAAAGAAAGGTACAACCGAAGGCTTTCCCTTCGGCGAGGACATACTTGTCTTCAAAGTTATGGGAAAAATGGTGGCCTGCATCTGGTTGGAGAATCCCGAATGGATCACACTGAAATGTGAACCCGAATATGCCATCGAACTGAGGGAACATCACCCGGGCATCGAAGGAGCCTACCACTTCAACAAACGCCACTGGAATCAGGTATCACTGCGGGGCGACATCTCCGACCGCCTGATTCTGCAACTGATAGATCACTCTTACGAAGAAGTAACCAAGAAATTCAACCGTAAAACGCGTAACGAATATGAAAACATTGCCTGAGAACTTTACGTTTCCGATGATTGACGTCGACGAGACCGTATCGACCAATCAGTACCTGAGCCAATTGTGCAACGAACAGCCCGAGTCCGTTGCCGAGTACACAACCGTAACCGCCCAGTTCCAGTCGGCCGGCAAAGGGCAACGCGGCAACAGCTGGGAGTCAGAGAAAGGCAAGAACCTGCTGTTCAGCGTCGTCCTCTACCCCACCTTTCTGGAGCCGCGCCGACAGTTCATCCTGTCGCAAATAGCCTCGCTGGCCATCAAGGAAGAGCTAAACCGGTGGTCGAACGACTTCTTCATCAAATGGCCCAACGACATCTACTACCGCGAACAGAAGATTTGCGGCATGCTGATAGAGAACGAACTGACAGGACGCAGCATCAGCCGCTGTATCTGTGGCATCGGGCTGAACGTGAATCAGGAGATTTTCCGCAGCGATGCTCCCAACCCTGTCTCGCTGAAGCAGATCACCGGCAAGGAACAGAACCGTGAGGAGATACTGACGCACATACTGAAACGGATGAAAATCTACTACGAAGGACTGCGCATGGAAGATCCCCAAACCTACGCCGACGAAGTAAATGCCCGTTACGCCCGTTCGCTGTTCCGCCGCCGCGGCTACCACACGTACGAGGATGCTGACGGCCGTTTCCAGGCCCGCCTGCTGCGCGTCGAAGCGGACGGTCGCTTTGTGCTGGAAGACGAGAACGGGAAGGAACGCAGCTACCTGTTCAAGGAAGTACAATACGTGCTGTAGGCACGAAACCTGCAGCGGGAAAAGGGGGAAACCGCCCGGTTCAGTCCTCAGTGGTTACCCCTACATATTGCTCTACCGCTACTTGCAAGTAGCAGGCGCGCTCCAGAGCCGGATAGCGGTCCTTGTACTGCGCAGTGCGGTCGAAGACAAAGCAACGGAAATAAGGTGTCTGGTCGAGGTCATGAGCAGCGACAGAGAAAAAAGGAGAATTTTAGCGAGTTTTTTCATGCTGAACATTTTTTACACTCCTAATACAGTTTCTATCTTCGTCATTACAGTTACACTTCTATAGCTCTTCCCTTCAATTCGAGCCATTCTACTGTACGATAAGACAAAGGTAACAAACTGATTTCATTTTCAAAAGAATTATGTGTCTATCGTGATGAATGCAGGAGTTTGTCGGGTGAAGTTTCACCGCAAACTACTGGATATAAATAAATTGCGGTGAAAGATAGATACGCGGAAGACACAGACAAAACGGATGAACGCGGATGCCAGTTTTGCAAGTTTTTTTTCCCAGTTAGGAAAAAATTATTTCCCAGTTAGAAAAAAATTTTTTCCTAACTAGGGAAAAAACAGGCCGTTTCTACAGCCGTGATGAGCGCAAGAGCCTATCGGGTGAAGTTTCACCGCAAGCAACTGAATATAAACGAATTGTGGTGAAGGATGGATACGCGGACTACACAGACGAGGCGGATGAACGCGGATTTAATTATTAATTTTTCATTTTTAATTATTAATTGAATCAACGTGAAACTTCATCTTTCACCATATCCTGCTGTATATCAATGCCAAATCCCCGTGTTGAAAGCGTGAACCCAATTTTCCCTTTTCTTCTTTTTATCCGTGTAAATCCGCCTCGTCCGTGTCTTCCGCGTATCCATCTTTCACCCACGTTATTCATTTCCAAACATTCACTTTCCATTCACAAAGAGCCTCTTTACAAACCTAACCATCTACTTTAGCAGCACAACATCAATAGTAAACCAACGCAACAAGCAATGCTGTCAGTTATGACAAACAATGTTCACGAATAATACAAGTACGGCTCGCGAGCCGTACAAGTGTCG
>NZ_FR883021.1:0-1165 GCF_000435115.1 Bacteroides sp. CAG:633
GGTTTAACTCGTTGATTTATAGTTTTGCAACCAAAAAAGAACGAGTATGACAAGGAGCACATTTCGCGTGCTGTTCTATGCGAACGGCAGCAAGGAGAAAAATGGAACTGTCCCCATCATGGGACGGGTTACAATCAACGGAACGGTGGCGCAGTTCAGTTGCAAGCGGAGCATCTCAAAAGAACTTTGGGATGCAAAGGGCAACCGTGCCAAAGGCAAGAGTTTTGAGGCAAGGGAAACGAACCTTGCGCTTGACAACATCAAGGCGCAAATCATCAAGCACTACCAGCACATATCCGACCGTGAGGCGTTTGTGACGGCAGAGATGGTACGCAACGCCTATCAGGGCATAGGCGGCGAGTATGAAACGCTGCTCAAAGCCTTCGACCGTGAGAACGAGGTGTTCAAGAAGCGTGTCGGCAAGGACAGGAAATTGGCGACCTATCAGTCAAGGGTAGTGGCAAGGAACTATGTGGCGGCATTCATCAAGTCATTCTACAAGCGCAGCGATATGTCGATGCTGGAACTTACTCCCGACTTCATCAAGGAGTTTGCGGTCTATCTCGCCACGGAAGCGGGATTACGCAACGGCACGATATGGGAAAAGTGCATGTGGCTGAAAGGTGTGGTGATGCGTGCGCACTTCAACGGTCTGATACCGAGAAACCCGTTTGCGCAGTTCCACATCAGCCCGAAGGTCAAGGAGCGTGAGTTTTTGACGGAGGATGAGTTGAAGGCGGTAATGACGCACGAGTTCGCAGACCCGAAGCTGGCATACATCCGTGACCTGTTCGTGTTTGCGAGCTTCACCGCCCTTTCTTTCGTGGACATCAAGGAACTGACCAACGACCGAATCGTGGAGGTGAACGGCGAGAAATGGATTATCTCCAAGCGTCACAAGACGGGCGTACCTTTCCAAGTAAAGCTGCTGGACATCCCCTTGCAGATAATCGAGCGTTACCGACCGTTCCAAGAAAACGACTTGGTATTCCCCAATCTGAACTATTGGTCAATCTGCAAACCGTTGAAGAAGATGATACGGGAATGCGGCGTGAATAAGGACATCAGCTTCCATTGCTCACGTCATGGATTCGCAACCCTGGCTCTCTGCAAGGGTATGCCGATAGAGAGCGTAAGCCGCATTTTGGGACATACGAACATCGAA
>NZ_FR883022.1:0-3142 GCF_000435115.1 Bacteroides sp. CAG:633
CGGCAGCAGCCTCTTCGGGCTCGGCGATGCGACTGATTAACTTGTCAATCGGACAGACACCCGTCTGCAAGTAGTTGATTACGGCACGGAAGTCGGCCGGAAGGGCATTACGCGAACCGCGTATGTCAAGTTCCTTCTGCACAAACAGTTTCGTCTGGAACTCTACCGGACTCTTGGCATAACCGATGCACACCACGCGACCCGTGAAACCTACTTCGTCCACCGCCATCACGTAGGTGACCGGACTGCCTACGGCTTCAATCACCACGTCGGCACCCAGTCCGTCGGTCAGCTGCAGCATGCGTTCGTGCACGTTCTCCGTCTTCGAGTTGATGACGTACGTGGCTCCTACCTTGCGGGCCAGCTCCAGCTTCTCGTCGTCCAGGTCGACGGCAATGACGGTAGCGCCGCGCAGCGAAGCACGGACAATGGCACCCATACCAATCATACCGCAACCGATGACCATCACCCGTTCGTTATCGACCACCTGACCGCGCGAAACGGCATGGAAACCGACACTCATCGGCTCGATGAGCGCACAGTCGCGCGACGACATCGACGGAGCGGGAATCACTTTCTGCCAAGGCATGACGGCATATTCGCACATCACGCCGTTGCGCTGCACGCCCAGCGTTTCGTTGTGCTCGCAGGCGTTGACACGGCCGTTGCGGCACGAAGCACACTTTCCGCAGTTGGTATAGGGGTTCAGTGTCACGCTCATGCCTTTGGCAAACAGGCCTTCGGGTACGCCCTCGCCTATTTCCTCGACCACAGCACCTACTTCGTGACCAGGCACTACGGGCAGCTTCACCATCGGGTTGCGACCCAGATACGTGTTCAGGTCCGAACCGCAAAAGCCTACATATTCTATCTTTACCAAAATTTGTCCGGGAGCCACTACAGGCTTCTCCATCTCGATGACCCTCATTTCAGAAGGGCCGGTAATTTGTACTGCTTTCATCTTATCAGTTAGTTTATTCTAGTTTCATTATCAATGTTCCATTCTTTATTCTCCACCACCGGAGTCCTGCCTTCCAGACCGCACTTTCCGGCCTTTTGAGCGACACAAGTGTGGCTCGTGAGCAATGCAAGTGTGGCTCGCGAGCGTTCGTGAGCCACGCAAGTGTGGTTCGCAAGCCACACAAGTGTCTCTCGCGAGCCGTGCAAGTGTCCTGCAAAAGGCGTGCAGGTGTCCTTCAGAAGCCGTGTAGCCGCGTATCAGTCCACTACTTTGTAACCCTTCCAGCCATAGTAGGCGCAGAAGGCAAAGCAGATGAGCGGAATGATATAGGCAGCGTAGTACAACTGTTCGTTGACGTGCATCAGGTAGGCCGTCAGCTGCGGCAGGCAGGCATTGCCCACGATGGCCATCACAAGGAAAGCCGAGCCGCTCTTAGTCTGGTCACCCAGTCCCTTAAGGGCCAGCGAGAACTGTGTGGGGTACATGATGGACATGAAGAACGAGATGCCCAGCATGGCATACAGTCCCACCATGCCTCCGAAGCCGATCACCACTCCGCACAACACCACGTTGAGCAGGGCATACACCAGCAGCATATCCTGCGGACGGAACTTCACCATCAGTCCCGTACCGATCCAGCGGCCCAGCAGGAAAGCCAGCATATAGAGTCCGAAGTACGTGGTGGCCTCATCCTCGGGCAGTCCCACATACGTACAGCAATACACCAGGAAAAGGCTGTTGATGGCCGTCTGTCCGCCGTTGTAGAAGAACTGGGCGATGACACCCCAGCGCAGGTGCGAGCGACGCATCACGCCGAAGTCAATCAGCTTTGAGCCGGCTGCCGCCTTGTGCTCCTCGTCGCCAATCTTGGGCAACTTCGAAAAGACGAACACGACAGCTATGACAATCAGCAACATGGCCAGTACCAGGTAAGGCATCTTCATGGCATCGGTCTCCGTCTGAATGTAGGCCTCCCAGCCACCGGCATAGTCGGCAGGAAGCGTTTCGCGAGTATAGTGCGTGCCGCTCAGGATGAGCTTGCTCAGGAACATGGCCGAGATGAACGCTCCCAGTCCGTTGAACGACTGGGCCAGATTCAGCCGCCGGGGAGCCGTAGCCGGGTCGCCCAAGGCGGTGACGTACGGATTGGCCGCCGTCTCCAGGAAACACATGCCCGTAGCGATGATGAAGAAGATGCACAGGTAAGCCCAGTACTCCTTCAGCATGGCGGCCGGAAAGAACAGCAGTCCGCCAAACGCCGCCAGCAACAGACCGAAGACGATGCCCGCTTTGTAGCTGTATCGCTTCATGAACATGGCGATGGGGATGGGGAAAATGAAATAGGCCAGCCAGTAGGCCGTCTCGGTGAACGAGGCCTCGAATGTATTCAGTTCGCACGTCTTCATCAGCTGTCGTATCATGGTGGGCAGCAGGTTGCTGCTGATGGCCCACAGAAAGAACAGCGTAAAGACGAGCATCAAGGGGACAGCGTAATTCTGTTTCTTCATAACCGGTTCCTCCTTATTCTGACATGTTCTTGATGTAAGGCAGTTCGGGCAACGCACCGAAGCCGTAGAAGCTGCGGGCATTCTCGCCCAGGAAGAGCCGTTTCTCGTCGTCGGTCAGCTCGGTCGACTTGCTCACGAAGTCGTACGACATGCGGTAGGTGATGGCCGTAATGGTGCGCGGATAGTCCGAGCCCCACATCAGCTTGTCCATGCCCACCAGGTCGGCCGCCTCGCGGATAGCGCGCACGGCACCGCAGAAAGGATAGAACTCGTCGTTGAACAGCCACGTGATGCCGCCCGACTCGATGCGGACGTTCGGATGGCGGGCCAACTTCACCTGTTCGGTCCAGCCCGGCATGGTCACCATGGCAAAGTGCCCGATGGCTACCTTCAGCTGCGGGCATTCCTGTATCACCTCTTCCAGCTCGGGCACTTGTGTGGCGCCGTCGGCCATGTCGATGGACAAAAGCACCTGCTTCTGCTCCATCAGGTGGAACATGCGCATCATCTCGTCGCTGTTCAGCCATACGCGGCCTTCCTTCAGCAAGAGACGCTGGGCGGGAATCTTGATGCCGCGGAATCCCTGCTCTATCAATTGCTCGGCCTGCTCGTAGAAGCCCGGCTTGCGGAACTCGCACAGACCGCACACGAAGAAGCGGTCGGGGTAGCGAGT
>NZ_FR883022.1:3170-12312 GCF_000435115.1 Bacteroides sp. CAG:633
GTCGGCCAAGTATTCGTTCTGTATGCCGTCGATAAACTCCTGTGTGATGACTGCTGCCGACACCTGGGCATAGTCCATGTTCGACAGGAAGACTTCGGCCGAGTTGCGGCCATCAATCATAAAGGGCGGAAGCATCTGCCGCACCTCGCCCATGAAGAGCGAACGGCCGTTCTCCAGCGTACGGATGGGCAGGTCGTCCACCACCGTGTCCTGACGCAGCCACAAGTGGGCATGCGCGTCGATAATCGGATATTCCATGGCTCACGGTTTTAAGAGTTCGCCCAGCTGACACGCTGCTGGTCGCCGATGATTTCGCGTACTTTCTTCACCAGTTCCCAGTCGATGGGGTCTTCGATGAAGGCCACGTTCTTGCGTACATTCTGCGGGTTGGCTGTGCTGAAAAGGGTCGTGGCAATGCGCGGATTGCTGACAGAGTATTGCATGGCCAGTTTCTCGATGGGGTAGTCGACCGATTTACAGTATTCCATCGCTTTACGGCAAGCCTCAACCAGCGGCTGGGGAGCCGGGTGCCAGGCGGGCACACCACGTTCGGTCAGCAAGCCCATCGACAGGGGTGATGCGTTGATGACACCTATTCCCTTCGACTCGAAGTAATCCAGGAAGTCTAGCAGTTTGTCGTCGTTCAAGCAGTGGTGGCAGAAGTTCAGAATGCTTTCTACCGTACCCGGTTCAGAGTGGTCGATGACCCACTTCAGATTCTCCAGTTGCAGGTCGGTGATGCCCACGTGCCCTACAACACCTTTCTCCCGCAGTTCCACCAGTGCAGGCAGGGTTTCGTTCACCACCTGATTGAGGTCGGCAAACTCGATGTCGTGCACATTAATCAGGTCGATGTAGTCGATATTCAGGCGTTCCATACTTTCGTAGACGCTTTCTGTGGCGCGTTTGCCAGAGTAGTCCCACGTGTTGACACCGCCCTTGCCGTAGCGTCCTACTTTGGTGGACAGGTAGTACTTGTCGCGGGGAATGTCTTTCAGTGCCTTACCCAGCACAGTTTCGGCTTTGTAGTGTCCGTAGTAGGGCGATACGTCGATGAAGTTCATGCCCAGTTCGATGGCTGTAAACACGGCTTCGATGCCTTCTTTCTCTTTAATGTCATGGAATACTCCGCCCAGCGACGAAGCTCCGAAACTCAGGGAAGATACTTTCATTCCCGTCTTACCGATTTCATGGTATTGCATAATCTTGTGTTTTTAAATGTTGATTTCTATACAGGCAAAGATAGGGGCAATCCGTTCCCCTTCCCTCACATAGGTCCGTAAAAAGGCACGTAACGGTTTACGTAAAAAGAATTGTCTGTTTCGCTAGCTTTTCAGCCGAAAAGTGTTTTCTTTGCAACTGAAAAGAATCCCAACAACGCACCGATGGCAAACCCGAAACATATCTCCCTGAAAGACCTGGCACGCGAGCTCGGCGTGTCGGTGCCTACCGTGTCGAGGGCGCTGAAGGACAGCCCCGAGATAAGTGCCGACCTGCGCGCCCGCGCCAAACAACTGGCACAGGAGCTGAACTACCGTCCCAATCCGTTCGCCATCAGCCTGCGCAAAAATGCTCCGCGCATCATCGGAGTCATTGTGCCGGACATTGTCACCCATTTCTTTTCCTCCATTCTGAGCGGTATCGAGGATATGGCCATTGCCAACGGGTACTTTGTCATCATCACGACCTCGCACGAGTCGTACGAGCACGAAAAGAAGAACATCGAGAATCTGGTCAACATGCGTGTCGAAGGCATCATCGCCTGCCTGTCGCAGGAGACGACCGACTTCGGCCACTGGGCGGCACTGGCTGACATCAACATGCCTGTCATCCTGTTCGACCGCGTATGCCTGCCCGACATGTTCTCTACCGTCGTGGCCGACGGCGAACACTCTGCCCAGATGGCTACGCAGCACCTGCTGGACAACGGAAGCAAACGGGTGGCCTTCATCGGCGGTGCCAACCATCTGGACATCGTACGACGAAGGGAACACGGCTACCTGGAAGCCTTACGCGAGAACCGCATCCCCATACAGAAAGAGCTGGTGGTATGCCGCAAAATAGATTACGAAGAGGGGAAAATTGCTACTGAATCGTTGCTGTCACTGCCCCAGCCTCCCGACGCCATACTGGCCATGAACGACACGCTTGCCTTTGCCGCTATGGAAGTCATCAAGAGTCACGGGCTACGCATCCCGCAGGATGTAGCCATCATCGGCTATACCGACGAACAGCACGCCAACTATGTAGAGCCCAAGCTGTCGGCCGTCTCGCATCAGACCTACCGCATGGGCGAAACCGCCTGCCGCCTGCTGATAGACCGCATCAAGGGGGACAAAACCGTCAGACAGGTGGTAGTGCCCACCCGTCTGGAGATAAGGGAAAGCAGCATCAAGTAACGGGTTGCCGCTGTGCGGCGCTCCTTTCCCCGATGCTGCCGTTTTCCGAAATTATCAATCGTACAGATAGAACATCCGTTCCATCAGTTTCCACTTTTGTGAAGAAGTACTGCCAGGGGCACACTCCTGGAATCGGGCTACACAGTCTTCCCACTCCGCCTGACGGGGAAGATGCGCCAAACGCTCCATGGCCGAATCCCAGTCGAAATCGAGCGGAGTCTCGACTATCATGAACAGTTGGCTTCCCGAAATATAAATCTCCATCTCCAGGATTCCTACCGAACGGATGCCTTCGCGTATCTCGGGCCAGGCATTCTCCCGACTGTGGATTTTCCGGTATTCGGCTATCAGTTCCGAATTGTTCTTCAAACTTAGCGTCTGACAATAACGCTTCACAGGCACAGCATATTCTCTCGTTTTATAACCTTGATTGGGTTGCATAAAAAATAATTTTAATTGATTATTTAAAATAACGGAAACGGAAGTAACAAAAAAAGAATTGCTCCTGCATCACAAGCATTCTCCCTGCCCGATACCCGGCCAATAAAAAGACGTACATCGGTGCATGTAGAACTGAAAACAGAAGAACATTCCCATTTTTTACTCCAGCCAATGGCTGGCAACAACACCTCACTGTGTTCTTCCTGATTCCGCGACATTCGGGTTATGATGAATGTAAAGTTAGGTCTTTCCTTTTGGATATACAAATCTGCAACAAACTATTTGAACCGGAACAAGTACCCCCTTGTTCTTTCCCTTGCCGGCATGCTCTATGCAGACTTCCCAACTGTAGCATGCAGGCATCGGACAAACAGGATATCACGAGTAAGAAAGAAATAAACCGAAGTCATTCTTGTTTAACAAGAAGAATGACTTCAGCTATTTATATTCTGACGCACGTTTTCATTATTTCCTGATTCTGAACACCGGCGCAATCTCGTTCAGCCGCTTGGCGGGGAGCTCGATTTCCAAGCCGGCGGAGGTGCGGGTGAATTTCACTTTGCCGTAGCCCAACAGTTCGACTTTCTTTATCTCGTCGGGGTAGAGTTCGTTGCCGGCAGAGAGGGATTTCACAGTGACTTTACCATTCTCGGGCCATGCCAGAACGGTGACATATAGGTATTTTTTGGTTTGTGTAAAGCGGATCTCCTGCGCTGTGGCCTGTCCGTAAGATCCTTCGTTGAAGCCCTGGGCATTGATTTTGATGTCGGCACTGGCAATGGGGCCTTCGCCGAATACTTTCCAGGGACGGGTGTCGTAAATGGCTTCCTTGTTGATATTCATCCAGTCGCCAAACTCGTTGAGGATGGCTTCTTCTTTCTCGTCGAACGTACCGTCGGCGCGCAAGGGGACACTCAGCAGCAGATTACCGTTCTTGCTGACTACGTCCATCAGCAGTTTCACTACGTTGGCGGCAGACTTGTAGCCGTTGTTCTCGTAGATAGAGGTATTGTAGTGCCAGCCACCGATGCAGGTACAGGTCTGCCACGGCTCGGCGACGATTTCATTGGGCGCGCCGCGTTCCACGTCCCATACCAGAGCTTTGCGTTGGTTCTCGTCGAGTATCTTGCCGAACATAACAGCTTCCAGCTTACCCTTGTGAGTGGCCATGCTGTGGTTGTAGAAGTGGGCGGCTATTTTCAGTCCGGCGTCGCTGATGGGATAGAACGGGGCTACCGTCACATCGAAGTACAGCATGTCGGGATTGTAGCGGTTGATGACGTCGAGTGTACGGTTGTAGAAGTTTGTGACGTACTTCTGTGTAGGGATGCAGACTCCGTTTCCCCAGGCCCACTGGCTGTGAATCATGCCGTTGTCCCAGCTGTTCTTGCTCAAGGGATGGTTCTGGGCGTAGAGGTCCTGCGGGTCGTAACCTTCCCACCACTTGCCTTTGCCATCTTCCTTGGTCAGCTTACCGTCGTAGGGAATGCCTTTCTTGGGGCCTTTCGTGTCGTGACGCTGCGAGGGTTCATACCAGCTCCAGGCGTGGTCGGCATGCAGGCTGACGCCGAAATAGAGGCCATGCTTGCGGGCTGCCTTGGCCCAACCTTCGAGGATGTCCTGCTTCGGCCCCATGTTCACCGAGTTCCAAGGCTGATACTGGCTGTCCCACAGGTCGAAGTTGTCGTGATGGTTACCCAGGGCGAAAAAGTATTGGGCACCTATCTTCTTATAGAATCCCACGAGCTTGTCGGGGTCCCACTTCTCGGCCTTGAACAGGGGAATGATATCCTTGAAGCCTACCTCGGACGGGTGACCGTAGTTCTTCACGTGGTAATTATACTCGTTGGAGCCTTCCATATAGAGGCTGCGCGCCATCCAGTCGCCGGAGCCTTCGACGCATTGCGGCCCCCAGTGCGCCCAGATGCCGAACTTGACATTGCGGAACCATTCGGGTACCTGATAGTTTTCCAGCGACTGCCACGTGGGCTCGAATTTGCCGGTCATCATCGGCTCGTCCTGCTCGGACACGGGTACTTGATAATTCTGTGCCGAAGCAACGCTGGCTGAAAATAGTAATGAGAATAGCAGAATCTTGTTCTTCATAAGTAGTGTTCTGTTTTGGGTTAATTGAATCGGGTTATAATTTGATAGCACAAAAATACACAATAAGGTCGGAACTATGATAGAACATTTTCGACCATATATAGCACAAAACCGACAATCTTACCAATTTTTATCCGAATCGATAGAACAAAAGCGACAAAAGCTTGCACTATTCCGATATTTTCTTTGATAGTTACAACAGAAAAACTACCTTTACCCCAGATTTTCAAACACAACAAATACCATGAAAACATCTATCGACCAACTACATCCGCTGGTTCTCAACGTCGGCCTGGCCATACACAATGCCGACTGGAACTGGAAGAATGTCAACAGCCCTTTCATGCGGCTGTACTACGTCACCGACGGGCAAGCGCAAATCGAGCTTCCTACGGGTACCTACCTGCTGAAGCCCAACCACATGTATTGCATCCCGGCCTTCACGAGTCACAGCTACATCTGTAACTCCTACTTCTGCCACTACTACTTACATATATATGAAGAGCACCGGCAGGAAAGCTGCTTCTTCGATGAATGGGACATGCCCGTGGAAATTCCGGGTACCGAACTCGACTTGTACCTCTTCAAACGACTCTGCACCATCAATCCGCACATGAGTCTGCCGAAGTCCGACCCAACGTCGTACGACAACAACCCCACACTGCTGCAAAACGTGATGAAGAACAAGCAACGCGCCCTCTGCGACAAAATAGAGTCGCGAGGCATCGTCTACCAGCTGTTGTCGCACTTCGTCAAGCGTGCGCAGGAGAAGATAAAGAGTAAGGACGAACGGGTACGCACGGCCATCACCTACATCCACAACCATCTGTACGAGATGATCGACCTCGACGCACTGGCCGACGACTCCTGCCTGTCGAAGGACCACTTCAGCCGCCTCTTCAAGCACGAGACGGGCGTCAGTCCCTTGCAGTACATCAACCAGAAGAAGATTGAAAAGGCGCAGCTGATGCTCGTCACCAGCAACATGCCGGTGAAAAACATCGCCTCGTCGCTGGCGTTCGACAATTATTCGTACTTCAACCGCCTGTTCAAGAAGATGACGGGCGTCACCCCGCAGGAGTACCGCAGTTCGTACCACTGATGTCAAAGTGACACTTTGCATTTTCCGGCGGTCGAGAATCGTGTTTTTCGGACCGCCGGCAAGGCTGGTGCCGATTTTCGAAGCGCGTGGCATTCATCCTCCTGGCATACAACGCGATAGCAAAATCCGGACATTTCAGCCAGCGAACAGACAGCCGGAAAGCAACGCAAAAGCACCGTTTTTCAGCATCGGAAGCAGCGTTTTCCTCCGAAAACGGGGCACGTTCCCGAGCCGCGCAAGTGTGGAAGGCGAGCCGGGCAAGTGTCGCTCGCGAGCCGGGCAGGCCATTCGTACGAACCGTGCAAGCGTCCAAGGGCCCGAAAGTGCATATTTCCTACATACAACACTTGTATTTGCGCATGTTTATGCAGTTTTTCAGCCTCAACGGCTTCTATTTCGAAAGATTTGCACGAAGGCCGTGTCAGCAAACAAAGCCAATACCGGACATTTTGAAAGCCAAACGACTAAGGACGTGACACGGCGGTTTCCGCATCAGCCCATCGTGAAGAGCCAGCGGTCGGGCGTGCTGCGTTCTTCGTCGAAGGCAAAGCCCTCCCACTCGAAAGCACGCAGTCCGTCGGGCGAGTCGATGCGGTTCTTCAGCAGGTAGCGCGTCATCTCGCCGCGGCACATTTTGGCGTAGACTACGACTGTCTTCAACCGTCCGTCCTTCCACACCTGGAAGTCGGGCGTCACGACCCGTACCTGGGATTCGACACGCTTCCAGTCGAAGAGGTCCTTCATCTCGCTGCTCGCCAGGTTGACCAGCACCCCGCCCTGCCGACGGATGTCGTCGATGAAAACATCAGTCAGCAACGGTTTCCAGTAGTCGAACATCGTGATACCACCGTTCGCCGCCAGACGCACATCGCCCTCCAGGCGGTAAGGCCGGATGCCGTCGAGCGGGCGCAGCAGTCCATAGAGGAAGGAAGTGATACGCAGGTGTTCCTGCGCAAAGAGGAAGTCATCGGTCGTGAAGTCGGCAGGAGCGATGCGCTTGAACACCACGCCCGTATAGGCACCGATGGCAGGCATCGGGCGGTTGTCTTCGGAGCAGAAGTCGTGGTAGCGCAAGCGGTTTTCGGCAGCAATCTTCGCATTGACACGCAACAAGCTCTCCAGCTCGGCAGCCGGATATTGCGACAGTTCGAGCGCCGTGCGCAGCGCCTCGCCGGCAAAGCGGGGTTCGGACACGGCAGGCACGTTCAGTGCACAGCGTGCAGCCATGGTTTTGGCACAGGATATGAATGTAAGCATACGGTAAAAGTTTTTAAGTTTCGGTAAAGCCGGAACGTTAACAAAAGTATCGGTTCGATGCATAGACAAATCGGGCGGCAACCCCAAACCTACATGGTATTGCCGCCCGACGTCAACATACGTTCAACTTATTTTTCAGCAGGTGCCCACTTGCAGCGAACCGGAGAAACGATTGCACCCTCTTCTTTCAGCTGCTTCATCGCCTTGTCCACTTCCTTGCGGTCAAGTCCGCTCAGTTCTGCTATTTTACCTGCATTCAGAGGAGTTCCGGCCTCTTTCATTGTTGCCAACACTTGTTCTTTTACGTCCATAATTCCAATTTTAATAGTTATTGTTTCTTATTTCCAATGTAATGTCCATATAAGTCCGTTTCCCCTCGATATAGTCGGCATAGAGTGTTTCCGCATCTTTCCCTTTCAGAACATGGCATTTGCCGCATAATTCGCAATTATGCAGACACTTCCACGCATCGGCAACGAAGGTTCTGCGCTCTTCTCGGGTCGAGTGTGCTATATCCGGAGGTGTCATGGGCTATATCATACATTCATTGTTTTGCAAATATAACGAAAGGTCTGCGCACAAGCAAACAAAAACCACATTTTCGGCTGCGGACCCTCGCTGTCCGAATGCCCCGTCTGCCCATTTCTGCTCCTTACGGAAAGATTTCGTGGCCTTTTTCATCCTTGTTTCAAGACTTTTTGCTACCTTTACAACTTGTTGGGGAAATGGGCTCTTTTCGCCCCCCGACACCCGAGACTGGAAAAAGAAAAAACAATATATAAAATGACTCACAAATGGAATTATTTACCCATCACACCCGAACAGGCAGAGACAAGCCAGACACTGGCCCGGGAACTGGGCATTAACCCCATACTGGGACGACTGCTCGTGGAAAGGGGAATAACGACGGCTGCCGCCGCACGGAAATTCTTCCGCCCACAACTGCCCGAACTCTACGACCCCTTCCTGATGAAGGACATGGACGTGGCCGTAGCGCGCCTGAACAAGGCAATGGGAAAGAAAGAAAGGATACTGATTTACGGAGACTACGACGTAGACGGTACCACAGCCGTGGCACTGGTCTACAAGTTTATTCAACAGTTCTACTCGAACATCGACTATTACATCCCCGACCGCTACAACGAAGGCTACGGGGTGTCCTACAAAGGAGTGGACTACGCCGTGGAGACGGGCGTCAAACTCATCATCGTGCTCGACTGCGGCATCAAGGCTGTGGACGAGATAGCCTATGCCCGCGAGAAAGGCATCGACTTCATCATCTGCGACCATCACGTGCCCGACGACGTGCTGCCACCCGCTGTAGCCATACTCAACGCCAAACGCTTCGACAACACCTACCCCTACGAGCACCTCTCGGGCTGCGGCGTAGGATTCAAGTTCATGCAGGCGTTTGCCATCAGCAACGGCATCGAGTTCCACCACCTCATCCCCCTGCTCGACCTTGTGGCCGTCAGCATCGCTTCGGACATTGTCCCTATCATGGGCGAGAACCGCATACTGGCCTTCCACGGCCTGAAGCAGCTGAACAGCAACCCCAGTGTCGGGCTGAAGGCCATCATCGACGTGTGCGGACTGGCCGACAAGGAAATCACCGTCAGCGACATCGTCTTCAAGATAGGCCCCCGCATCAACGCGTCGGGACGCATACAGAACGGTAAGGAAGCCGTCGACCTGCTCACCGAGAAAGACTTTTCCGCCGCCCTCGAAAAAGCCGGACAAATCAACCAATACAACGAGACCCGCAAGGACCTCGACAAGAGCATGACCGAAGAGGCCAACGCCATCGTCTCCGGACTCGACGGACTGGCCGACCGCC
>NZ_FR883023.1:0-885 GCF_000435115.1 Bacteroides sp. CAG:633
ATGATGCGTGTCGGTTCGGCAGGTGTGGCCAGCGCTTCGGCACGTTGTTCAAGGGTCTTCTTTTGTTCTTTCAGCACTGTTACCTCGTGTCGGCTGAAGCTGAGTTGCAGGGCAGCAGATACGGTGGCCAGCAGTTTGTCGTTCTGCCAGGGCTTGGGGATGAAGTCCGTGGCTCCCTGCTTGATAGCCTGCACAGCTTTCTCCGTATCACTGTAGGCGGTGATGAAGATGACCACCGCCTGTGGGTCGAGTTTCAATATTTCCTCCAGCCAGGCAAAACCTTCACGTCCGCTGACGGCATCGCGGCGGAAGTTCATGTCCAGCAGGATGACGTCGTGCCTGACGCGCGACAGCAGTGGCAGCATCTCGCGCGGGTCGTCGAGGGTAGTCACCTGTTCGGACAGCGGGCGCAGCAGCATCTTCAAGGTGAAGAGGATGTCTTCGTTGTCGTCTACGATGAGTATTTTTCCTTTTTTCATGGGGCTTTGTTTTTCACCACAAGATTACACGGATGAACACAGATTTAATGATTATCACGAAAAAATAATCTGTGCCAATCCGTGTAATCCGTGGTGCCTACAAAGATACGTATTCTTTTCCGATAAACGCTGTACGGTAGCGTGCGATTGGTGTACGGATTCGGACGTTTTTTATCTTCCTTTTTGATGATAATATTCTGATGGATAGCAACTTGATGGTTTGGCACAGATGTTGCCCTGTTTTCTGTGTAAATCGAATGTATATCGTGATGAACAGACTCTCTTTACTTTTACTAACATTGTTTCTGCTAATCGTGGGAACCTCGTGCCGACAACGTCGTCCGGGCATGAGCCGCGAGGAAGCGGCAGCCGAACTGGAGGCGCAGGCTGCCGAACAGGCCGCCCG
>NZ_FR883023.1:912-5046 GCF_000435115.1 Bacteroides sp. CAG:633
CGCCGCCAACAGGCTGCTGCTACTTTGGATACTTTTGCCGCCGACTATCGCCCAACCGCAGGCATCAAGTATCAGCCAACGATTATCCGTGCGGGTGCCAAGGTGCTCAACGTACCCGCTGCCCTGAAGAATGTACGTCCACTGGAGCCCAACGCATTGGGCACCCTTTCTTTCCATCCCACCGGTTACGAAGGATACGGCCTCGGTGCGGAGTTGAGACCCGTGGACGACGGCTGGCTGCTGACGGATTACGAAGGCTTTTGCCTGCTGGACAAAGACATGAAACTGCGCAAAGTGCTCTTCAGGAATGACGTGGAAATCAGTGAAATGAAGATGGGTAACGGACAGACCGGATATAGCATGCGTATGAACCGCACCCTCCGCAGCGTGGGCTACGACCCTTCCGTCCGCCAGCTCCGCGGCCTCTATGGAGGAAAGACGATGCAGGAAGGACAGCATGGTTACGAATGTGCCATTGCCGCCCTGCCTTGGGACATACTGGTGGAAGCCGCCGAACCGTGGACACCCGACTACCTGCCCAGCAAGTTGCCCATCGCCAGGACACAGGGTAATGCCTTTGCCGTTACGGAAGGCGGCTGGCTGATGACCGAGGCTTTCAGCTCGCGACTCTATACCTTCGGGCAGAAGGGCGACACCCTGTGCCGATTTACGGTGAACGATGCCGAGGACTACGTGCCCACCTCCACCTACCGCAGTGGCGAAAACACCGCCGTATATCATTATGACGGGAAGCTCCGCCTGCTTATGGCATACGACGACACCGTCTACGAGCTGGCGGATGCCTCTACGCTCAAGGCCGTCTGGCGGTTGGACTTCGGCACACTGAAGCGCCCCACGGGCAAGTACGTGACAGGTAGTCTGAATAATAGCCTCGACGGCTATTACCTGGTCGACAGCTGGATAGAAACAACCCGACACCTGCTGATCCAGCTGTCGTATGGCTACGATTCGCCCAATGCCCGCAGTCAGGGGAAGGTGACGCTCTACACCTTAATCTATGACAAGCGTACGGGCGACTTCTTCAGCCTGCCCGGACAGACCGACAAGGAAGGTCGTTATACATACGCCAACCTGCCTTTCCGGGTAGAAGGGAAAGACATCTCCCTACTGCCTTCGCTGACGGCAGGCGACCAGGCCGCCATCCTCTTCAAAGGAAAGCGGCTGAAGGAGATGCTGCCCGACCTGCCCCTGTCGAAGCAGATAAAGGAAGAGGAATTGGTCATTGTACGGATGGAGTGACGCCAATGTATGGGCTTTCCCTGTCCGATGTCCTTCCTTACCGGTACCAGGATACGGACGGAGCCGGGAATCATCCCCGTTGATTGTAGGAATCATCCGTATTGATTGTCGGCACCGTGCATCACGATGGCACGCTCGCGAGCGTGGTCGTTGATGCCCTTCTCCAGTCCGTTCAGAATCAGCGAATAACCGTTGCTGCCCTGATAGGTCGATTCGGTCAGATAAAATCCTAAGGAACTTTTCAGTGAGCCGTTTTCGTTCGAAAAAGAAGTGGCGTACATCTCTCCGCTGTTCTTTCCGTGGGCCACCAGCGACGAGAAGAGCATCTTACGTTCCTTCATGTCGAATACGAAAAGCCGCTCACGGGTCGATGGTTGCGAAAAGTCTATCAGCGTCAGCACGTCGCGCTTGCGTCCTGCCACCTTATAATATCCGGTTACTGCCTGCCTGAAAGCCTCCCAGCCGACAACCCCTTCCAAGTCCATCGAACGATACAGGGCTGCGCACCCCATCCCCTCGGAGACGGAAAGCGAAGGCATGCATTCTCTGTCTTCCACCCAAGTCACATGCGGCAGACATAGAAAAACAATCAACAACAATAACCTATTATTCAACACAATACGATACGATTCTTTTCGATTACCCTAAAAAAACTGCGCAAAATTACTGCTTTTCTGCCATACGTTCACTACGCATAAAGTTAAATAATACAAGTTTCCCCCTGTTCTTCACAGCCTTTGCCGCACCGATATAAAGAGGGAGACACCAATCATCCCGGATGATTGTATGAATCATCCCCGTTGATTGTAGGAATCATCCGGGATGATTGTACCCAAAAGCTATACATTTCATCCCCTTCCCTGCCTGAGAAGGAAGCCAGATGCAACTCTACTCGATGACAACAATCAGTGATTTCTCGGTCGGCGCCCAATCGTAGACAAACTTCGAATGCGACGTGGCATTGCGCACACACATGTGCGAGCGGGGGATGGTCCCCAACGACCAGCTGTACTCTATCATGGCCGTCCGTGGCACGTTGACGGGTACGCCGTGGATATAGGCACCGTTTGTGAAACGGCTGGCATAAGGTGCATAGCCACCCGTTGCCGAGGAGCCGTCTTTCAGAAACACCATCTTCTGCTTTTTCTGCTGCAGCAGATACATGCCCAAAGGTGTTTCCTGCGCATAAGGAGGGGCATGACGGCCGGTAGTTGCCGGATTCATGCTGCGGATGGCCCATTCGCCCGGGGCGGTACGCTCCAGGGTTGTAATGTTCTGGTCGAGGCGGTCGACGAAGACAACGTGATTGAAAATCGTACTGTCGCTCAACTGTTTCAGATAGCGTTCGGGCACCAGCCACTCCTCCTCCCACGTCACCGGATAGACCCTGCAGAAACTACCTACCTGCCCCCGCAGGTAGGCCAGCGTTCCGTCGCGCCCATAGCGTTCGGGCACCAGCGTATCACCCGGCAAATACATCGGCACGGACTGATAACGCTCCACTCCCAACGTATCGGCCACCCGCTTGTAGGCATTGCGCACGTACTTGCGCACCAAAGGAGCCTCGCGGTTCAGGTTCTTGTAGTTCTGGAGCACTACCCATCGTTCCTGACCTCGCTGCATGTTTTCGATATAGGCCAGGCAGTTGCGGATGACGTCCCATTTGAACGAACGCACCGTGTCCTGATAAGGATAGGTATCCTCCAACGTATATTTATCGTACAACAGTTCTTTGGTCAGGTGAATGTCGTCTGCCCTCAACAGCTTTTCTTCGACAGGAAGAGGTTCTGCCGCCAACGTATCGACTATCTCCGAGGTCATGACTTCCGGCTTATACGTTTCCGACGCAGGCGTCACCTGCTTGCCAGCCTCGCGACATCCAACAAACACACCCAGCAGCAACAGACTAAAAAAGATATCCAAGCGTTTCATAAACAGGACATAAAAAGATTGTTTAACAAAAGTAACACTTTTCGTTAGGAAGAGCAATATTCTGCCTGAAAAATCTGCTCGAAAACGACCAATCGGACTTTTCGAAGCCAAGCCGGCCATCAGCCCAAAAACAAAACGGAAACAAGAGAATATTTTTTTCCCAGTTAGAGAAAAAATTCTCCCCAACTGGAAAAAAATCAATCCCTTTAAGCAAATAATCGGTCGGCTGTACACAAACAAAAAAAGCCGCTGAGAAATCAGCGACTTTTTTATTCATGTGGAGCTGGAGGGAATCGAACCCTCGTCCAAACGAGGAAATCATAAGCTTTCTACATGCTTATCTTTGCCTAAATTTTCGTGCAACGGCAGAACCAAAGCCATCAACCGCTGCCTTATCCTCTAAAACTTCATTTACAGTGCGAGGCCACCGCAAACTATCCCCGATGTAGCTGCACCACTTGACCGGAATGCTTCGGAGCAACAGCTTCCGAGTGATGTCCCGTCCCAGTACCTTGTACCGGGATTAAGCTTCAATCTACTGTACTTCGATTAAGCAGCGAGAGCGTAATTGTTTTCGCCAGATAAAATTTTGAAGACTGAGATTTAAGTGCCAATCGACGACGCACTGCATGCTTACTTACCATTTCTGCCCGCTGTCAAATCCAGTCAACCCCATGACTTTTTCATGCTTTTCAGCGTTCGAACGGCAAAGATAGGAATAATTTTCGAAAAGCCATACATCTTTCACCTATTTAGCTGGAAAAAACTGTAACCTTACCTTCTATTGAATAATAAGAGACACAAAATGTATGTTTTTACCACTTTCAGACCGATCTATCCACTATTTTTGCAGTGCTTTTATTTATTAACTAACCTTAAAACAGAAAAAGGACCATGAACAAGCTATTCATTGCTACCTTGCTACTAAGCGGCAGCACCTTT